>DATGJV010000547.1:0-4026 GCA_035295005.1 Ktedonobacteraceae bacterium
GCCGGAATGCCCCCATTCGCGTAGACCGCAATGCCCGCTTGCCAGGTTGCACGACCGCACAACACTCCCGAAAACTTTACACCAGCTTCAGCCGCTAACTCCAACATTTCGCAGAATACCTCATCGGTTACTCCGCCGCTCAGGAATATGAAGGGCAGGGATGTTGAGCTTGCCACAATGCGAAAATGCTCGATTGCATCCTGGCGCGAGTAAGCTATACCTTCACCGGTGAAAGCGCGACTACCCTCCACAAACGCTGGATTGACTGGCACCTCGATTTTGAGAACATCCACAGCATATTGTGGCTTTGAAAACTCTTCAATGGCCTGAGCAACATACGCTGGCTTCTTCCTGGCAAAGCTCAATCCTGTTTCGTCACCCGGTGAGTTGTCGTACACCAGTGGCTCAAGGAAAAACGGCACGTCCAGCGCCCTACATTCCGCGCCAATGCGTTCGACATAGGCTTGTTTGACACGATTGATGTGCTTATCTTCAAAGGGATTGTAGTACAGCAGAATCTTGATGCCCTGCGCACCAACACCAACCAGCCGCCTGACGCTCCACTCAGGCAGTAAGTCAGGTAAGCGGGCCAGGTCAGCGAAATCGTAGCCAGATTTTTCGTAGGCAAGCAGCACGCCTGTGCCGGGTGCGCGACTGGAAATCGCATCAAGACTGTATTCTGGGTCCAGCAGAACTGCGCTGGTATAGCGTGTAAGTATACGGGTAACGGTCGTTTTGAACGCTCGCATATCCTCAGCCGAAGCTGTACCATGTGCGCCACGTGCGTTCGCGATAGCTTGCAAGAGATTCCCTCTGTGGTCTACAGCTAGCGCCGCAATCACGCCGCGCTCATCAGCGCAAGCGTTTATACCCTCGAATTTGCCCCTGCTAATCCTGACTTTCATGATTATACCTTCTACTCACTCATCAATTTCACTCAGACGAACTGGCCGACGTTCTATGAGAGACTGGCCCGCCGCCAGTGCCATAACCACCGATATGCGTCCATCAAGCCCGTTAACAGGTACAGGGGTATCCCGATATACCGCATCCACGAAGGCAACCATCTCCGCGACAAAGCTCTCGGTATAACGTTCCACAAAGAAGCGCAGAGGTAGATCACGTCGGATACTGTGGACATCGCTGATAATAGCAGTGTTCGGGTAGTTGTTGCCAATAGAGATGGTGCCTGCACTACCCAGCAATTCCAGGCGCTGGTCATAACCATAAGGAGCCTGACGGCTATTGCTGATTGTGCCGATCACCCCACTGGTAAATCTCAATAAGATGATCGCGGTATCCACATCACCCGCCGCATTAATAGCCGGATCAACCATCGCGCCTCCCATAACGAAAATTTCATCCACTTCACTGCCGATCAAAAAACGCGCCATGTCGAAGTCATGGATGGTCATGTCGAGGAAGAGGCCGCCTGAGACGCGAATATATTCAATTGGTGGCGGCTCCGGGTCATAGCTAACAAGATGGAGCAGATGTGGCTGCCCAATCTCATGTTGTGCAATAGCCTGCCGCACACGGAGATAATTGGCGTCAAAGCGCCGGTTGAAGCCAATTTGTAATTTGACACCTGCACGTTCTACGGCATCTAATGCCTGGTCAATTGACGCGAGATCAAACGCAATTGGTTTCTCGCAAAAGATGTGCTTACCGGCCTGCGCCGCCTCCTCGATGATGCGAGCATGGGTGTCAGTAGACGAACAGATTACAACAGCCTGCACATCATCTCGCTCTAATACCCTGTGATAATCCTGCACATAGGAGGGAATAGCGTAGCGTTCGGCACACTGCCTGGCCGCATCTTCAAATGTATCGGCCACCACCACCACTTCGGATGCTGGAATGTGCGAGGCTAAGTGTCTGGCATGCATACTGCCAATTCGCCCGGCCCCGATTAAACCGATCTTCAATGAAGGTAAAGCCATGAGGCGTCTCCTTTTCTTAATATCTCGCTATATCCCGAAAGCTCTGAGATACTCTCGATTGCGCCGGGCACTCTCTCCGGGTTTACCCATTCCTGGAAGCACATCCTGCTCTACCACAATCCACCCGGAGTAGTTCATCCTTTGCAAACTCTCGATAATAGAGCCAAATGGCACAAGGCCCTTACCCAGTTCGCAAAACACGCCATGCCGCAGTGCCGTAAAATAGTCCCATCCTTCAGCACGTGCCTGTTCCGCAACCTGTGGCTGGCAATCTTTGAAATGCACATGCTGGATACGTTCGGCAAAATGGTCAAGCACATCCATTACAGATGTGCTATCCATACTGCCTGTCCCAAAAAGATAGTGACCAGTATCAAAGACCAACCCGATCAAGTCAGGGTTGGTCAATTCAAGTAAACGGGCAATTTCATCCGGTGTCTCGACATATCCGGCACAATGATGATGGAAAGCGGTTGGCAAACCAGTCATATCACGCACTGTACGTGCAATGCGTTCAGCGCCTTGCGTGAATATTTTCCACTCTGCTAAACTCAAGCCCATTTCTGGCGTAACACGCCCGGCATACTTTGTACGTACCGGGTCGGTGCCGTTGGCATCGGCAAGAATGACCAGAGACAATTGACCATCTCCAGTTGTATCTGCCACCGCAGCAAGCAATTGCGCCACTCTTACAGCCTCAGCCTCACCAGTAGCATGCATCTCTGGATATTTCAAGGCGACAGGGACAAACGCGCCAACCATTTTCAGGTTCCGGGTCCGCAACTCCGCACCTAGCATAGCCGGGTCAGTAGGCATATAGCCCCAGTCACCAAGCTCTGTACCGATATAACCTGTGTCACGCAACTCGTCGAGCATCTGCCCAAAGGCAATCTCTTCCCCTTCTAACTCCTCGAATTCGAGCGCCCCCCATGAACATGGTGCATTGGCAAGGCGAATACGGGTCATATTATTCCTCTCACTTTTCCTCAATAGCAAGCTGTGTACTTACTTTTGCATGAGCAATCTTCAGCTAAAATTTGCGCGACCATTCCCTGGGCCAGCGTTCAACCACCACTTTCTTTTCCGTATAGAACTCGATTGCGTCACGTCCCTGGGCATGCATATCGCCGAAGAAACTATCCTTCCAGCCAGAGAACGGGAAAAAGGCCATCGGCGCAGCCACACCGATATTAATACCGATATTGCCCGCTCGCGCCTCATAGCGGAATTTGCGTGCCGCCGCGCCACTGCTGGTGAACAGGCTTGCCATATTGCCGTAGGATGAGTTATTGACTACCTCAATCGCCTCATCAACGGTTCGCACATGCATCAGGCTAAGAACTGGCCCGAATATCTCGGTACCGGCAATCTCGCTACGAGGATTGACGTTATCAAGCACCGTTGGACGCACGAAGTAACCTCGCTCGTAGCCTGCAATCGAGGCACCGCGCCCATCAACAAGCACTTTCGCACCTTCGCCCACGCCTTTCTCAATCAGTGATTCTATGCGCTGCTTACTCTCAGGGGTAATGACTGGTCCCATCTCGACCTCTGCGTTAAGCCCGTAACCGACCTTGCGTGTTTCCGCCGCTTCTGCGACCTGTTTTCTAAAAACATCGCCTGCCTTGCCAACGGTAATAGCGAGCGAGGTTGCAAGGCACCGCTGACCCGCGCACCCGAAAGACGAGTCAGCAATAATACGAGTCGCTGTCTCCATATCGGCGTCTGGCAGCACAATGACCGGGTTCTTCGCGCCACCCTGGCACTGGGCGCGTTTTCCGTTGGCAGCAGCCCGGCTATAGATGTATTTTGCCACTGGCGACGAGCCAACAAAGGAGATAGCCCGCACCGTTGGGGAGTCGAGCAAGGCATCCACTGTTCCTTTCGCCCCATTCACCAGACTGACTACTCCCGGTGGCAGGCCCAGTTGATCAATCAGATCAAAAACCCGACTCATCGTCATCGGTACCTTCTCCGACGGTTTGAGTATGAAGCAATTGCCGCAGGCGATGGCATAGGGTAAGAACCAGAGTGGAATCATGCTGGGAAAATTGAACGGCGTAATTGCTGCGACAACGCCCAC
>DATGJV010000548.1:0-7749 GCA_035295005.1 Ktedonobacteraceae bacterium
GGGCACGACGAGCGCGATGAAGGTCAGGGTCGAAGCGAAGTCCAGTGACCAACTCGCGGGTATCTGTCCGCCGAGAAAAATACCCGCGGCCGTACTCAGTTGCCAGGTCGTCCACAATGCTAGCCCGGCCCCGAAAAAATACCACTGCTTTTGCCCATCGTCTCCAGGCTGCTGATAGTGTGCGATGGTCACTGCATAGGCTTCATCGGTTAGCAGGTACGCCAGCACCCACCTCCACAGTGGGTGCAGTTTGCGGGTATAGGAACCCACCGAAGCACTGTAGAGCAGATGGCGGATATTCACAATACACGCCGTGAGGATAACCACAAGCGAGGGTGTGCCAGCAGCAATGAGTTGGGCAATCACAAATTGCGCCGACCCTGCGAACACAATGCCGGACATCGCCTGCGCCAGAGGAGCCGGGATACCCGCGCTGAGGGCGGTCACTCCATAGATCATGCCGAAAGGTAGCACACCAATCAGGATTGGGAGTTCGTCCTTGATACCATGTAAGAATTCAGAACGTCGCGTTGCCATAGCGCAAGTATAGAACACACCGCGAACGCTGTCTTGTCTGATATTGCTATGTTGTGCGCATTCCGCCGTAGAGTCCAGGAGGCACGCCCACAATACGTTTAAAATGTTTGGTGAAGTGGCTTTGATCCGCAAAGCCGACTGCGAATGCCGTGTCTACGCACGGCAGACCCATGCGTAGCATCTGCCTGGCGTGCATGATGCGTACCTGTAACTGATAGGTATGCGGGGGTAGGCCCACGTAATTGCGGAACGAACGGAGCAGGTGAAACGGACTGAGATAAGCAATAGTGGCTAGCTGTTCGAGGGAGATGTTCTCGGCATAGTGTTCATCGAGATACGAGCGAACGCGCTGGATGCTCAGATGTTCTTTCGTGAGCGGGCGTGGGCGTGGATGATCGTCGGCATAACGCACAAGTAAACGACCCAGAGTCCATAAGAGCCGCGATTCTCGTTCGAGGGTAGATGTTTGCTCTTCCAGGGCGCGATGGACAAGGGAGATCTCCGCCATCATCTCAGGATCGTGAACCACTGGCTCAGCAAAGAAGGGGATATCGTGCTGCCGACCAACAAGGTCAGATACGGCACGTTGTACCAGTTCGATAGATGGGTAGAGTGTCCGATAGGTCCAGCCAGCTTCGGTTGCGGACGAGCCAGTATGCATCTCGCCAGGATTGATAAACACGATGCTGCCGGCTGGCGCAATATGCCTGTTTCTGCGATAGGCAAACTGTTCCGCGCCCTGTTCAATGACGCCGATCACATAGCCTTCGTGCGTGTGGGGAGCAAAGGTGTGTGTGACATAGGTCGCATGCAGCAGTTCAAGATTGCTCAGCGTCGTGTCGTGCCAGAATTTGACATGCTCGTGGGTACTCATAGTTTATCAGTTTCTCGTGATACCAGCCTCAACTACAAAAGAAGAAAAGCCTTTCTCCCTCACTCTCCACCATAACGTTTTCTCCCTGTTGAATCATTCCCACTTCTATCGCGGCAGAGCTATGCAAGTGAAATATCTCGTCAACTATGATAAAATAGCGCCATCACAAGAAGGCTTACCTGCTAGAGGTGAATCCAGCAGTATTTTGAAACAGGAGCAGCAGTATGTCATTAAGCGATCTGGCGAGTATTGCTATTATCGCTCAAGGAATGCTTTTTATTCTCTCCATTGGCCTGGTCTGGTATCAGTTGCGCGAGAATACCAAACTGGTCAGAGCTGCCAATACCCAGAAGCTTGTGGAGTTATCTATACCCTTCAATCTCCAGCTTGCCCAGGACCGTGGGTTGGCGGAACTCTGGTTGCAGGCAACAAAGCGCTTTGACGAGTTTGATGAGGTTGACAGGGCTCGCTACTTCAACTTATTGACGTGGTGGTTAATGCTGCACGAGAACATCTTCCACCAGTGGAGGAATAAGTTGGTTGACGAGGATACGTATAGCTCCTGGACACGTGATCTCGAATATTATGTGAGAACACAGCAGCTCGGAAACCACTGGACCCAGCTCAACGTCTATTTTGAGGCGTCATTTGCTGAGCATGTATCGGCAATCATTGTTCGACAGACGAAAGAGGTAGGATAACAATGCCCCGTATCGCTATCGTCGGCGCAGGAATAGCAGGACTCAACGCGGCTCTCACCTTGCAGGATGCCGGTCTTTCGTGCGATCTCTACGAGGCGTCCAACCGCGTCGGCGGTCGCATGCACTCCGACACCACCTGGGCAGATGGTCTGGTCAGCGAGTGGTGCGGCGAATTCATTGATGGCGATCATGAGACTTTGCATGCTCTAATCAGGCGTTTCGGACTCAAGACTGTTGACCTGGAGTCAGGTAAAGGAGATCTGGCGCTGCGTGTCATGTATTTCTTCAACCGCTATTATAGCGCGGAAGAATTTGCCGCGGACTTCCAGGCGCTCGCTCCCATTTTACAACAGCAGATGCAGGACACTGGTTTTCCCACGACCTATACACACTTTACCGAGACTGGCTATCGGCTCGACCACCTGAGCGTGTATGATTGGATTGAGCAGTACGTCGAGGGCGGACACGCTACACCCCTGGGCCATTTGTTAGATAATGGCTGCACAGGGTACTTCGGGCTAGATACCCACGTGCAGAGTTCGCTCAACCTGGTCTACATGTTTGGTCCGCGAGTCTCGGAGAGCAGTTCAACCACTCCGGGGCCGATGCAAGGAAGCCGCAAAATTGCGGGCGGGAATGAGCAACTTCCGCAGGCCATTGCTCGCAGTTTGCCGCCAGAACGGCTTCATTTGAACCATCAACTGGTGGCGCTCAAACGTGACAGCAATAATGCACTCACATTGACCTTCACGACCGCCGGAGGATACTCGGAGGTATCGTGCGATCAATTGATCCTTGCCTTGCCGTTCAGTACCCTCCGGCACGTTGATTACCAGCACGCGGGGTTTGACGCCTTAAAGCACGCCGCCATCACGCAGCTCGGCTACGGAACCATCTCCAAGCTCTTTTTGCAGTTCGATACGCCCTACTGGTATCAGGATGGCCCCTGGCCGCGTGTCAATAACGGCTTCATCCTCACAGACCTGGATATCCAGACGCTCTGGGATGCGTCTGCCGGTCAAACGGGTGCAGGCGCTTTGCTCGTTGATTATACAAGCGGCCATAGAGGGGCAGCATATGCACCGCCAACGGCCTATGCAACCACCACTGATTCGGTGAATGTCCAACGCTATGCGCAACATTGCATCGAGCAACTGGAACACGTCTTCCCCGGTATCGGTGTACACTATACCGGCACAGCAGCGTTGAGCTATCCAACGGGCGATCCCTATCTCCTGGGTAGCTATTCGTGCTGGCTGGTTGGACAATACACGCACTTTGCTGGCTACGAAGGTATACGGCAGGGGCCGATTCACTTCGCGGGTGAACATTGCTCAGTTGAGTTTCAGGGCTTTATGGAGGGTGGAGCGAGGGAGGGCGCACGTGCCGCACGAGAGATTGTGCGGGAGTATGGGCCAGAATAGGGCTGAGCGCGGCTGCACCCGATGCACAGCAGGTGGGGAGAAACCCGGTAGTGTAAGAAACACCGCGAACTCATCACTGCCGAATCGGGCAACGGTTACCGCGCTACCAGCAGTCTGGCATAGAAGTACTCCAACCCGTTGGAGCCGCCGATCGCTGAACCGATGCCCGACCGTGCCATTTATCCCTTTGAAGCAGTTGAATAAGCCGGGCGACGAATTACTACTGCCAGTTCGGTTTCGGAAATTCTAGTGAAGCTAGAGCAACTGAAACAGGATACACTGGAAGAAAAACTCCCTTCTGCCACTGGAACAGGTATGCCTGGGCGGCGATATTCTGCCCGGTTTCATCGAATTTTACCTGCCCCTGAACACTCTGGAACGTTTCTCCTGCATGTAGTTCAGCCATGAGTTTTGTTTGATCAAGGCTCTTCACTTTCATGATTGCCTGGTAGGCAACCTGTCCCACCGCGTAGGCTTCCGCGACATCCGCACTCATCTGGTCGGCAGTGCTACCATAGCTGGCGAGATAGGCTTTGACCATCTCAGCATTGCCATAATTCTTCGCCTGGGGGTACCAGCCATTGGGAACGAGAATGCCCTCAGCAGATGCAGTTCCACCAATCGCCTTGAGAAACGCACTTCCCTGATCGGGTCCGGCTGTAGCAACTATCATTTTGGGATTGTAATGCAGCTGTTTAAAGCGACCGATGAACGCGCTGATATCAGGTAATTGCGTTCCGAACACTCCAAGTTGCGCACCAGAGACGATGACCTTATCAGCGATCGGGGTATAGTCCGTGGTTTGCGCCGGGTAGACCTGGTAGGAAACAGTCTTCACGCCGCCTTGCTCCAACATCAGCCGTGCAAGGTCTATTTGTGGCTGCGTGAATGGATCATCCTCTGTTGCGTAAGCAGCTGTCCTGGGACGCCGGGATGTGGGAAGCGATAAGATATACTGCGCGAAGCTCACAAGATTACTGGCAACTGGCAGCGAGACATCGAACACATTGTGCAGACCCCTGTCGAAGACGGAAGGGCCACCGCCTGCCCCTTCTATCAGCGCGTATCCATAATTGTTGGCAACCAGCGATGCAGGCTTCGTCAGCAGGGTAGAATACGGGCCAAAGAGCAAATCTACTTTATCAACGGTAATCAGTGTTTGATAATTGGCTTGCACCTGATCTGGATTACTGGCATCTGAAACGATATCGAGTGTGACCCGGCGTCCGAGCAAGCCACCATGGGCATTCACATTGTTGGCCCAGAGTTGATATCCCTGTGCGAACGCACGGCCATCTGCGGAAAAATCGCCTGAGAGCGATAACGATATCCCAATTTTAATTGGCTCTATCTGCTGGTTCCCAGGGCCTGTTGCGGCAACCTCACTACCGCAAGCCACACAGAAGCTCACCATCAGAGCAAGAGCAGCGAAAACGGGCAGTCGTTTTCTCATCATGGTACTATACGATTCCACTATTTTATTCTCCTTTTTTAAGATGCCTCTGCAGTTACCCTTCTATTCGTTACCGGGCATACTTTTCGAGGTATTCCTCATCAGTATAGCGACATTCTACAAAAGTGCTTTAGCGGCTCTCGTGAACCGGATATTTGCATCTTTTGTGGAGTGGCTGCATACGATTTGCGCGGTAATGAGCGGCTTTGCGAATATCGCAGTAATAAGGATGAGGTGAAGTACAGGCGACTTTTGAAGAAACGTTTTTCGCCGATAGTGAGAAAAGAGGTGCCACAATCCTGCACCTTGTGTCCGCTATATCTATGTGAAAGGGAAACCAATGCGCTCAAATCCTCTGTTGAATATCCCCATTGGGAGGAGATTAGCCCTGGGGTTTCTCATACCTGCCCTCATCGCAGCTCTTACCTTGAGTAATGTGGGTGTGCAAAGCCAGCAGAGGCTGTTGCAGGAATCCACCTTTTATCAACACCTGTTTGATGCCTATACCTCCCTTACGTCGGAGGGAGATATGCTGCAGCAAATGCATACCAATCTGCAAGAGACAACCAGCTATGCTGCTCAGCAGCACGCAATACCCGCAATCCTCAAAGATGACAGAGGCGTGATTGAAGGACTTGCAGCGCAGTTCAATAGAATTCTGGATGCCTATTTCCAGCAAGATTTGCTCGACCATTCTCCCGATTTGATGGCGCTCTTTACTGAATCGGGACACAAAGCACAAATTGAAGAGCAACGAACTTATTCTGAAGAGGCACACGCCAGTTGGCGGGCGTATCATGCAATTCAGGAGCAGGTGCTGGATTTGGTGATGGCAGGAAGTATAGCCAGGGCGCAGGTCCTACTCGTCATTCAGGAAAATGCGGCTTTCTCCGACGCCGGGCGCGATCTTCAGACCCTGATCACATTCAATGAAACGCTGTTGCCTTCCCTCCACGATGCGGCCACCCTCCAGGTACAGAAACTGCTCATCAGCACCCTCCTCGCCGCGCTAGGTGTTCTGCTGGGGATTGGTTTAGTAGGCTGGCTCATCTCCAGTACATTGGTGCGACGATTGCAACGGTTGCGCTCAGCCGCACAGGCGGTTGCCAACGGACAGGTAGATGTGCGCTTAAATGCGGGGGGGCGCGACGAAATCGCTGAGGTCTCAGAATCTACAAATGCTATGGTAGATACCCTGGTGGGACTCATCGAGCAAACAAAGCGACAACGTGACGAACTTGCCAGAGGTGAAGAACTCAAACGTTTGCATGAGGCGCTCCAGGAGGAACAACAGGCACTCAAAGAGGCTAATGGCCGCCTGGAGCGCCTTTCGACGACCGACATGCTGACGAACCTTCCCAATCATCGTGCATTGCAGCACCTTCTGGAGCAGGAGTGCGAGCGAGCGCGCCGCTTTGATCACCCACTATCCCTCCTATTCTTTGATGGGGATCGCTTCAAACAGGTGAATGATACGTATGGGCATGCCGTTGGCGATGTGGTGTTGCGTGAGTTGGGCGAAAGAGTCAGGAACGTGTTGCGTGCAGGGGATACGGTAGGCCGTTTTGGCGGCGAAGAGTTCCTGGTACTTTTGCCCGAAACCTGCCAGCATGATGCAAAGATTGTCGCTGAACACCTGCGCAGTGCGGTGGCGACATGCCCCCTGGCAAGTCGTGAGGTAGAGGGAGGTATTGCCTTGACTGTGAGTATCGGCGTAGCCAGCTACCCCGACGATGGAGCGACAGGAAGCGAGGTCCGGGAGCAGGCTGACCAGGCGATGTACTGGGCTAAGCGCCTGGGTCGCAATCAAGTGCGCACTGCCGCTGAGGCGGCACGGGCCAATCGGGATGCCGCGCTCAAAGCTGCTACTGCACACGCTTTAGAGCGACAGGAACTGGCAGTTCTCAATGGGCGCGACCATGAGCGCCTGGCGCGGGCAGAACAGTTAGGATTGATCTACTCCCTGATGGGTGCGCTAGACTTGCGCGAGCCTGGCATGAGCGAACACGCTCACGAAGTGAGTGACCTGGTGACAGGTATGGCAAGGATACTCGAGTTCGACGAAGAGCGTATCCGGCACGCCGCAACTGCCGCATTTCTGCACGATATTGGCAAGATTGCCCTTCCTGACCGGCTTTTACACCAACCTCAGCAGAACTTCTCTGCCAGGGAATGGCAGCTGCTGCATCAGCATGCAGAACTGGGGGCCGGAATTGTGGAAGCCAGCACCTGGCTCGCTGACCTGGCACCAGCTATTCGTCACCACCATGAACACTGGGATGGCACTGGCGAGCCTGGAGGGCTTTCCGGTGTGGATATCCCTCTGGAGGCACGCATGATTGCTGTGGCGGAAGCGTATCATTCCATGATTAGCGAGCAGCCCTATCAGGCCGCACTGACGACCTCAGAGGCGCTTGATGAACTCGAACGATGTGCAGGCACCCAGTTTGATCCCGAACTACTGCCTGTATTCCAGACCGTGCTGAAAAGCCGACAACAGGGAACAGACACCTCCTGGGTGCGTGCGAGATCAAATCAGCTTTCCCAGGTCTAAACGTTTCCACATTCAAGAAGGAAAGCAAGCCCTCTTCTTGTCCTCATTGCCTTGCAACTAATCGTGATAGCAATGTGTAACCTTTTGAAATAGAGCCACATTCATGAAAGGTTGAGAGACGGTATGGCACCCACTCGCGCTACTCCGGAAGATGGTACAATCACCAAAACCATTCTTATCGTCGAGGATGATAACGCCATTGGGGA
>DATGJV010000549.1:0-2919 GCA_035295005.1 Ktedonobacteraceae bacterium
AATGAGGGATTAACGCTTTGTTGCTCGCAGAGCAACAAAGCGTTAATCCCTCATTCCCCGGTACTTTTTGCTCTATTACTCCGCCAGCAATTCCTCGATTTTCTCTTCGATAGTTCTGGCGGTCGGGTAAAATACGGTCTCTTCTATTGCATTATATGGTGCTGCGGGTGCCTGCAGAGCAGCGACGAACGCGGGCGTGCCATCCAGGTCATAGAAGCAGTTTTGTACAATCCAGGAATGGATGTGGCGACCGTAACTGGTCAGGTCCGACTCTTCTGTCACAACGATCACGCGGTTTGCCTCGCGTACTGCGGCGGCAACCGCCTCCTCGTCAAACGGGGCAAGCGTGCGCAAGTCAACCACCTCTACGGCGATGCCTTCTGCATTCGCTATGTTCGCTGCTGCGGTACAGGCTTCCAGTACCATTGTTCCCCACGCAATAATCGCGATGCTCGTTGGGCCCTCACCGATTCGCAGTCGGCGTGCTTTGCCGATTGGTAGGGTGTAGTAGCCATCGGGAACGTTCCAATATTCAGCCATTGCCGCGATGAGATTTCCATCAGCATCTTTTGGTGGCTCCGAGCGATAGAGGCGTCCGCGCTCAAGGAACGTTACGGGTGATTGCGCCCGTGCTGCTTCTAGCAGTAGCCCTTTGGCATCAAAGGGCGTGGCGGGACAAATCGTAATCATGCCGGGAATGGTAGTAAACCATTGCTCACCCGTATTGGAGTGACCATACGCGCCGCCCCCTGCTGTACTGCTAGAGATAGGGCCGCCGCCGCCGCTCCCAGACTTCGTGCGAATGAGCAAAGGCGCGTGCCAGTCACCATAGCTCTGGTACAGGACTCGTGCCGCAAGTCGAATCGTCTGTGACGCCGATTGATGATAGTCTACAAACTGAATTTCAGCACAACGCGCTTTGCCGTCAATCATACCTGCGCCGGCGACAATACCGACAATTACCTGTTCATTCAGAGGGCTGCTGATAGCGCGTCCCGGCATTTGTGTGACAAGATTTGCCGTCGCGCCAAAGACTCCTCCTTTAGGGCTGCCGACATCCTGTCCATAAACAAAAAAGTGCGGATCACGTTGTGCCAGTTCTATCAAAGCTTCGTTGATAGCACCCAGCATTGTTGTTTGTCGTTTCGTGCCACGCGGCGTATTCTCTCGCCATTGTGGAATGTCCACGACGTAATGCATCACACGGTCGCTGGTTGGTTCGGGCTCTTGTAGCACTTCGGCCTCGGCACGTTCCAGTTCCGCACGAATCTCCTTGCGCATACGCTCAATATCAGTTTCTTGCAGATGCCCATGCTCTACAAGCCAACGCCCAAAGTTTTTGACCGGGTCTTTGGTTGCCGTCGTGAGTTCAATTTCTTCCTTTTTGCGATAGGCTTTGATATCGGTACTACTGGAATGGGCATCGAGCAAGCCAACACGCAGATGCATGAGTGCTGGTCCCTGCCCTTCATGGATATGCTGGACAAGGCGAGCGGCAGCTTGATAGGTTGCCATTGTATCGGTGCCGTCAACCTCTTCGGCATAGACTCCGCCGCCTCTGGCCCATTCGACCAGTGAACCGGCCCACTGGATGGATGACTCTGCGGTTATGGCCCAACCGTTATCCTCAACAACCAGTAATATGGGCAAATGGTGAACGGCGGCTTGCCGGAACGTTGCGTTAAAGTCGTTGGTAGCAGCGCCGCCATCGCCTGTCGTATACATCACAATCTCCTGGCTCTGATGCTGCTGGAGAGAGAATCCTGCTCCACCCGCGAACGGCCCAAGTGCGGCAACTTCGCTGAATGTGGGCAAAATGCGGTGGCGTTTACTGCTATAGTGTGACGGCATATTACGACCCGCACCCATTGGGCCGGTCGTGCGAGAGTATGCCTCGCGCAGGGGACCGTAAATATCGCCCGTGCGCTGGAGCCACGCTGCTAAATCTCGATAGTAGAGGGCGAGCCAGTCGTCCTCTTGAAGTGCTGCGACAACGGCTGCCATGCTTTCATGGCCGGCGCACCCTATATAAAAAGGGAATCGGCCCTGTGTTTTACGGGTCTTCAAGATATCGTTGGTAACACGTGCGGTTACCATTGTCCGGTACAGCGCAATGATATCCAGCGGCTGTGCTGTGGCACTTGCTTCCGTAGCTCGTGTATTGATGGTCATGCTGCCTCCCTGGTAGTCACTGACAGTTGGCATTGTCAATGGGGTGTAATGTTTGTTCCTACCAGACCATTATAAAATCCGTGGCACTGAAAAGCAACATCAAGAGATTTCCGCACGCTTTCCGCGTTGTTTCCGCGCCCACAGACGTTTTTTCTGCATACCCTGATTGCTTATTCATGTACGCTGTCTCTATGCTTTGTGCCTGATGTAAAAGCATGCCCGGTGTCAATGCTTCATCATCTACTACCCAGATTATCTTAAAAAGAGGAGGAAGAGGCAAGACATGGTTCAATTTCTGATCAAGCGGTTCATCGGTTTGATCTTCGTGATCATCGGTGTGACCTTCATCACCTTCATCATGGGGTATTTTGCCCCAGGTAACCCAATTCGGGGGTTGCTCGGCAATCATTATACACCCCAGCTCTACAACTCGCTCCGTCATGCATATGGTTTGGACGTTCCCTGGTATCAGCAATACTGGAACTTCCTCGTGAATTTGCTCCACCTCAATTTCGGCTTTTCCTTCAAACAGCAAGGGTATCCAGTGTGGAATATTCTGGCGACTGGCGTACCAGTGTCAGCGGAACTGGGCTTCTGGGCGCTCACCATTCAGGTAGTGGTCGGCGTGCCGCTGGGTATCTATTCTGCCTTGAAAGCCAATACCTGGATAGATACCACCAATATGGGCATCATGCTCATTCTCTTCTCGATCCCCTCCTTTGTGCTGGCCGTGTTCTTCCAGGTCTT
>DATGJV010000550.1:0-7643 GCA_035295005.1 Ktedonobacteraceae bacterium
TTGGCGCCAAATTCCTGCATCCCGTTCTTTGCAATTGGCATGGTACAATACAGAGAGTGCTGTAACGAATAAATTGACAAGACTTCTGGAGATGTACTATGCCAACGTATACGCTTGCCCCCCAACTGAACGAGAACTATATCACCTCCGTATGGGAAACACTCCCGCAGCATGTACGCCCTACATTACTATTACCGGGTGCAACGCTATCGGAGCAACTGGGTTGCGATATTACCATTGCCACCGAGACATTCCAGCATACTGGCAGCTTTAAGTTTCGTGCCGCCTATAATCTGTTAGCAAGCATTCCTAACAAACGCATTGTTGCCGCGTCATCGGGCAATTTTGGGCAGGCTGTAGCCTATGCCAGTACCCTACTTGGCAAAACGTGTACAATTGTCATGCCAGCAACTTCTGCGCAAGTCAAGATTGACGCCGTGCAATCATATGGTGGGATTGTTGATTTGATTGATGTGCGAGAAATCAGCCGGGCTGAGCGCGTTCAACAGTTGCTGGCTGAGCAACCCGACGCTTTCTCTGCCCCGGCCTATGATGATTACCGGGTCGTCGCTGGCAACTCAACGCTGGGAAAAGATATTTTTAGTAACGGTGATTTCGATATACTGGTCGTCCCCGTCGGCGGCGGCGGTCTCTGTTCAGGACTCGTCGTTGCTCGCGATCACCTGCAAAAGCCAGCACAAATAATTGGTGCCGAACCACTTCCTGGCAACGATGCGGCACGCTCGCTGCATAGCGGACAAATCGTACCCAATGAACAGGAGCCGCACACTATTGCCGATGGCGCACGTACCATAAGCCTGGGGCAACTGAACTGGGAAATTGTACGCCAGGGAGTAGCTGACATCGTGGAGGTACCTGACCCCGTAACACTTGAAGCTTTACGCAGGTATTTCCGTTATGTCAACCTAAAAGTTGAGCCAACTGGCGCACTCTCGCTTGGGGCGCTACTCTCGCAGCCTGAGCGTTTCCGCGGTAAGCGCGTCTGTTGTGTAGTTAGTGGCGGAAATGTTGATCCTGCAGTCTACGCTGAGGCTCTACTTGCATGAAGTGAAGGGAGACAGGGTACTGGTATCGTTGCCAACGATACCAGTACCCTGTCTCCCTTCACTTCATGCATTCTCTTCTTATTGAGGTGGATAAATCGCGAGATTTGAAAATTTTGCCTGCGCACCTGCCGGTGCATTCGCGAGGTTTGAGACAAAAAGCGCGATTGACCCACTTGTATAGCTATTATCCGTGATCGTTTTTAATAGCTGCCCATTGACAATCAGCGACAATGTCGAACGTGCCGCTAGAATGGAGATATGATTCACCTGGCCTTGCTTCAATATTGCCGAACTGGAGGTATTGCTGACAAGGTTACTGCTTTGGGAGGTACCTGAAGCATCGAGTGTTCCCTTAAATATAGCAAAAGAGCCATCCCCATAGATTTCAAAGCGGTAATAGGTAGCGATATCAACGGTCTGATTAGACGCCCCACGAATATAAATGCCATATCCGTTGTCCTGTGTGCCTTTTGAGAGAACAGCATCAACATTCAGCAAGAAATTATCATACGTTTTGCCTCCCGGTAAAAGCTCCCAGAGCAACCTGTTATTGTCGTCTTCTAAAGCAAGTGAACCATGGCCGACCGCGACTGAAAATTCCCCCGCTTTGCCCGTGAGATCCCAGCCTTTATTATTATTTTGGAAGGTATCACTAAACAGTGGCGGCCCTTTCGGTGTCGCGGTAGGTGTTGTTGGCTGCGTTGATGCCGTTGTTGGTGCTTTGTGCGATTTGAGAATCAAGTAGCCGCCAATAGCTCCGCCAATGAGGAGAATTATCAGTACAATACTGCCTATTATGAGGCCCAACTTCGGCTTTTTCCTGTTATTTGGGAAATCGGGATCATCAAAGTCGCTGTTGTTAAACCCGTTCATATTTCCTGAAGGGAAATTGTTTCCAGACATAGGCGGCTGATAGAACGGTTGCTGGGATGGCGGCGCGAATGGTGCGTTTGACTGCGTGGGCGGGCCGGCAACCGTTGCGAAATTATTGGGATTGTTGGGGCTTGAAAACTGGCCCTGTGACCCGAAAGCTTGCTGATTCCCATCGCCAGAGGGTTGTAAAGGTACCGACGGCGAGTTGAAGGTTTGCTGGTTACCAAAAGACTGTTGATTGCCAAAGGGTTGTAAGGGTGCTGACGGTGAATTAAAGGATTGCTGCGTCCCGAAAGATTGTTGAGCATTAAAGGGCGATTGTGGCGCTGGAGGCGTCCCGAAGGGCTGCTGATTCCCAAACGATTGCTGAGGTACAGAAGAACCTCCTGAAGAGCCACTGGCTGGAGGGCCTCCAAATTGTCCTGATTTCCCATACTGACCGAATTGCCCAGATTGACCATTACCCTGTGCTGCCTGTGGTTGACCCCCACCCCATGCCGCATTGGGAGAAAATGGCAATTGCCCACTGGCATTATTTGGCTGAGAGGGTGCATTTTGCATCCCACAATTCCCACAATACCCGGCAGAGGTGGGGGACAACGGCATCCCACAACGTTGACAACGTTGCGCAGTTGGATTGCCATAACCTGGATAAATCGAGGACATAGGAAAACCCTCCAATAACAATCGCTAATACGTTCTGCTGAGTATCGCATATCACCGACTGTCTGTAAACACACATAGCATTTTTGGGTAGTATGTGCTGCGTAATATTGATTAAATTTGCGTAGCAAAACAAGCATAAACGCTATATTTGAGCGTTCTGTGTCGCTTTGAGCAGCTCATACAACCGGCATGGATGGAGTGGCATCTCACGTACTCGAATACCAGAGGGTGCGAGTGCATCATCAATTGCTGATGCGAAGAGCGCGGGTACTGGAATAACCCCCGCTTCACCAGCACCCTTCATACCCAGCGGGCTAAGCGGCGATGGTGTCTCAACATGGTCAACAGTGATGGAAGGTATTTCTGCTGCTGTTGGAAGCAAGTAATCCATGAAACTTGCATTGATGAGCTGTCCTTCTTCATTGTACACCAGCCTCTCAAAGAAAGCCCCCCCGATGCCCTGGGCAACACCACCGTGTACCTGCCCCTCAACGATCATCGGATTAATCACTTTTCCACAATCATGCACGGCGGCGTACTTGAGGAATGAGACCATGCCAGTTGTAGGATCAACCTCGATGATCGCTCCATGTACGCCACTGGCGAAACTTCCATGTGGTGGGCTATAGAATTCGGTCGCCTCCAGTCCTGGGCCGCCGCGTTCAGCTGGTAATGCAGGTCCCGGACGTGGTCCCGCCAGTCTCATAGACATCAACTTACGTGCATTTTCACCATAGGAGTAGCGTAGAGGATTAGCCGATATCGCGAGTTGACCAAGTGTCAGCGCACGATGAGGAGCATCTTTCACAAACACTTTGCCATCAGCAAGCTCAATATCATCAGGGGAGGCTTCAAATAGCTCGGAGGCAATCTTTTTCGCCTTTTCACGCACTTTCACTGCAGCCAGGTGCATAGCAGAACCCGCCACTGTAGCTGCACGGCTGGCGAAGGTACCAACGCCCCAGTTGAATGCTTGCGAATCACCTTCGGTCAGCAAAACATCCTCCGGGCGCACACCCAGTTGGTCGGCAACAATTTGCGCAAACGTTGTGGCGTGTGCCTGACCCTGTGATGTAACACCCGTAGCGGCATAAATACGTCCATCGGACTCCACACGGATATTCGCACCCTCATACGGTCCGATAGAAGTACCTTCAACATAATAGCCAATACCCAGTCCCAGGTATCGTCCTTGAGTGCGGGCTTCCGCCTGACATTCAGGAAAATGATCGTAATCCAGCATCGCCTTCAGTTTGTCAAGTCCCGCCTGATAGCTGCCGCTATCATATGTTGTTGGCCCACCGTCTTGATACACTAACCCAACATCCCAGGGGAATTCGTCCGGTTGTATAAAGTTCCGCGAGCGAACCTCGGCGCGATCCAGATTTAACTCCCGTGCAATACCATCCATGATCCGTTCCATCACAAAGACCGCATGGGGGCGACCCGCGCCACGATAGGGGCTCACGGGAACCTTATTCGTATAGAGGACGGTGAATTCGCTGGCATAGTTTTTGAGCCGGTACGGCCCTGGTAGCGAGCATGCGGTGATAACAGGCACAATGATACCATAGGGCGTGTAGGCTCCAGTATCGTGAAGAAAGATATCTTTTACCGCCAACAACACTCCCTGATCGTCGAAGGCATAGTCTACTTCGTGAAGCTGTCCGCGCTCCTGATTCGAGGAAATAAAATTCTCACGCCTATCCTCTATCCACTTGACGGGCCTATTCAGGTGAATGGCAGCAAAAGGAGTTAAAATCTCTTCGGGATAGAACATCATGATTTTGGTGCCAAACCCACCGCCAACGTCGGGAGCCGTCACACGCACCTTATGTTCCGGCAGGTGAAAGATAGCGGCCAACCCATTGCGTATCGGTATGGGGCCTTGCGTCGAAATCCAGCAAGAGAGCATACCTTCGTGCGCATCCCACCGTGCCAGTACACCACGGCACTCCATTGGCATCGCAGCTCCACGCTCGACAGAGAAGCTTTCATGGAGAACATGTGAGGCACTGGCAAATGCCGCAGATGGATCGCCGACAGTTTGTACGAAATGTGCGGCAATATTATCCTCAATCTCTGCATGCACAAGCGGAGCATCCTCCGCGGAGGCAACTTCAAGGGAATGCACAACCGGCAACGGTTCATACTCAACATCTATCAAATCCAGCGCATCTTCCGCCACATAGCGGCTTTCGGCTACAACGAAGGCAACCGCTTCACCGACATAACGCACTTCGTCCAACGCAAGCGGCAATTGAGTACGCGGCTGTGTCAGAGCGGGATGCGGCACGAGCAATGGTGAAGGTTCAAGCACGCCGCCTAAATCTTTCGCTGTCAGTACGAGGTGGACACCTGCGAGGGCGCGTGCTGCCTCCACATCAATAGCGGTGACTCGCGCCCGTGCGTGAGGACTACGCAAGACTGCGGCATGCAGCATTTCGGGCAGGTCAATATCATCAACATAGGTGCCTTTACCGCGCAGGAGACGCGGGTCTTCCGTCCGTTGAACAGCAGCACCAAACCAGCGTGTTGTCATTGCTCCACCCCCATCTGTGGCTCTCGTAATCGCTCAGCCGCAAGCTTGACGGCCTCAACAATGTTCTGATAGCCGGTACAACGACACAAATTTCCCGAAAGTTCGTGGCGAATCTCTTCTTCCGTTGGATCAGGATTCTCATGCAACATGGCATGCACGGTCATAATAATACCAGGAGTACAGAAACCGCATTGCAGACCGTGCTTCTCCCGGAACGCTTGTTGAATGGGATGGAGTTCGCTCTGCGTGCCTGCCATCCCTTCTATCGTGGTAATTGCCATACCATCCGCCTGTACCGCCAGCATTAAGCACGAACGTACAGCCTCACCATTCAGGAGAATGGTACAACACCCGCAGACGCCATGTTCACAACCAACGTGTGTTCCGGTGAGATGCAGTTCATGGCGAATAAAGTCCGAGAGTAACAGGCGTACCGGTATGGATCGCTCGTAGTGTTGCCCATTTACTGTCACCTCAATAAGTGATTGCTCAGTAAAAGTTGGAGGATTTTCTTCTTGTTCTTGCATCTTACGTGTCCCTTCTATTGCTCACGCCGGACCCAGGCGGCTTTGAGTACACGTTTCGTTAATTCGGAGACGAGAGAGCGGCGGTAGTCAACCGTGGCATGGACATCTTCCATATCATTGCTCACGCAGTCACGCGCCTTCTCGGCAGCTTCTTGCAACGTTTGTTCATCGAGGGTTGTTCCTACGAGTATGTTTTCAACCTCACGCATACGTACCGGGGAGCCAGCAACGCCATGAAAAGCGAGATGGGCGTTGAGACAACGATCATCCAGCGTTGGGGTAATAACAGCCGCTGCACCCACCAGCGCATAATCGCCAGAGCGGCGTGCGAATTCCATAAAAGCCCATCCTGCTTGCGGCGCGATCCAGGGAAAGCGTATTTCTACCACCATTTCCCCCGGCTCAAGCGCAGTTGAAAGATAGCCTGTGAAAAACTCTTCCGCCTTCATTACCCGCTCGCCCTGTATGCTCTGCGCAACAATTTCACCGTTCAAGCACGTGAGTAGCGCGGGTAGCTCTGCCGCCGGGTCGGCATGGGCAATGCTCCCGGCAATGGTGCCTCGATTACGAATTTGCATGTGGCCGATATGCCGCACAGCCTCAATCAACAGGGGCAGTTTTTGCTGCACCAACGGCGAATGTTCCACCTGTCGTTGCCGTACCGTAGCGCCAATGGCGAGATATCCATCTTCTGGCTCAATATATTGCAGTTCTGTCAGATGATTGATATCTATAATATATGCTGGCCCCGCCAGGCGCATGTTGAGCAAAGGGATGAGGCTCTGACCTCCGGCCAGCACTTTCGCATCCTCTCCATATTGACTGAGAAGAGCAAGTGCCTCATCTAGCAGGTGCGGCGCACAATACTGAAAACGTGGGGGTTTCATTTCTCCACCTCCCGAAATAGAGTAGCTGGTTGCCTGTATGCTGCTATACCACGATCAACCAGCAGGAATACGCATAAGACTAATCGTACACGCGATTTCTGTCAAGCCCCTTATCATGCTTATAGGCCATTTGTTCGCTCTATCTATAAAATGTGAGGTACATTCTCGCATAATGAAGCGTGAGCATGATGTGAAAAATGTACAGCGTTTTGTAATGTGATATAACAAAGGAAGCAAGGGAGTGCAATGGAACTGGTTGCCGCCAATTTACTTTGCTGAACAGCAAAATTTATCAAGAAAAGGGCGTGTTATATGGATCCGAATGTGAAAAAACAGGCACTGCGAACGTTTACGTATGGCCTTTATGCCGTTTCATGCGTTGAGGGTGAAACGGTCAATATATTTACAGCGAACTGGCTGTCGCAGGTTTCCTTTGAACCGCCGCTGGTAGCGGTTTCTGTCGAAAACGCATCGAAATCGTTGCCGATGATCCTGCATAGCCATGTGTTTACTGTCAATACGTTGCGCTCCGGCCAGCGTGAACTGGCGGGGAAACTGGGGAAATCCGCGATCCAGCACCCCGATAAACTGGCAGATATTGCTTTTGATATTGGGGCAAATGGCTGCCCCATCCTGCATGATGCGTTGGCCTGGGTTGCCTGTGAAGTGCGCGGCACCATGGAGGCTGGCGATTCAACACTCGTTCTGGCAGAAGTTGTGGATACAGGGATGGTAGCCGAAGGGCCGTCGTTAACGATGGCAGAGGCCGGATTCCGTCATGCGGGGTAACCTCACACCTGTTACACATAGCGAAAGCAAGCAAACTATCAAACCAGCATAACTCTTTCGGTTGACAACCAATGCTTCCTCGCAAGAATTACGCTGGCCTGGTAGTTTGCTTGTTTATGCTCGCCATTATGGAATCGAGTAGTGTTCTCCAGGGTTAAGGGCGCGAAATCCCCCCTGAGCATTGATGAATATAACCTGCGTATCTTGAAACATCACGATCATATCGGGTAAATGATCGCCGTTGACATCCTCGAATTTGAGCGTGACCGGCACGAGATCAGCTCCTGTCCCG
>DATGJV010000551.1:0-8761 GCA_035295005.1 Ktedonobacteraceae bacterium
CTAATTGCGGTATTCGTCGTCGTCCATGCCAGCGAATGATTGTTGTACAACTGGACCGAGGAAGTCGTGGCGACCTTCTCTTCATCCACCCAGCTATGCCCGCTATCACCAACCAGGAACTGGAGATCGGTGCTATTGGGAGTGTCGGCGGTTGGATAGAATACCTCGCCTATGATGCCGTTATAGCCACTAAACCAGACATCGCTGGTAGTATTGGCCGCCGTACCAGGCATGGTATTATTGGATGGCGTCCAGACGGACGACGCGCCCGGCCCACCAGGAGCAACTCCCGCGGCAAAGACCTCTTGAGCAAACCCTCCAAATACCAGCACAACAAACAATAAAAGGTACAGCACTTTTGAATGGCGGAAGAAGTATACAATGTGTCTCGCAATAACGCACTCATCTTGTCCGGTCAGGTTGGCCCGGTTTGTAATTCTCATGCACTCGCTCCCGCTGCCAGAACGTGGCAGGATTGAAATCTTCAAAAGAAACAACGACAAATATGCTGAATTTAATGAGGACGCTTCACATTGGCTGCACTTACAAGATGGACAAAAGACACAGTAGCCCATCAATACGGGCTTGACATGTGACACATAAGTATATCGCAAAAATCGTCTGCGGCGCGATCGTATTCGCGAACTTTCCCCTGTCGGCCCTATAGACAGGCACAATGGGCGAACGGAGAACAGACAAATCTCATACCACTTTTTCCTTTCATGCAATACGTCTTGTAGCCGTGGGGAGTCGTCACGACCATTTGAATGTCACCATTGCACCGGCTGGAAGTGTATAGCTGAAGGATTGCGAACCGTTCCAACGTACTTTGAAAGTCCTGATGCGGATACCATCGTTATACGCCACGACGACTTTGGAGCCATCTGGATTTTTGAAGGCGGCATCGGCGAGGCCGCCAGGGAAGTCAACCCCGATATGATATGCTCCTGGCACAACGAACTTACTGAAATGCCCGACCAGGTAGTAATCGTTCGAGTAGGTTACGCTACCCGTATCTGGATTGACGGTTACAACGCCCAGACAATCAGGGCAACCGCCAGTGTGTGGGCCATGATTGGCATCAAGCGCAATGTTCCAGAGTTCCACCGTTTTGGCCCAATTTTGCACTGACTGCATTAATAGATCACCGGTACTGATGAGAGCAACTTTCGCTCCCGTTGCACATTCTGTTTCATAGGCATCCTTCGTTGGGTAAAGGGCGTGAAGCGCACTCATCACGGTAGAACTACCTGCATAGCAGTGCCAGGAAATTCCAGCAATGTCTTGATTCGTAGCGGGATCGCCCAGCAGCGTTTTCACGTAATGCGGATTATTCCAGTTAAAGTCATAAGGGATGAGCCGGGGATGCAAGTTGGCCCGATTCAAGGCGGGACTGAGATAGTTTTTAATGAAATTTGACTCGTCACTGGCGGGAAAGATCATACCTGGATAGTTGTCAGGGGCGTAACCGGGTTCATTTTGCGGGGTAATGGCGTAAATGGGGATGCCCTGTGCCTGGTATGCCTGAATGAACCTGACAAAATACTGTGCCAGGGGAGCGTAGTCCGCAGAGATAAGCGTACCAGTATGCCCGTTGGAGACGCCGTACATAGACCCGTTTGTTTTCATCCATGCCGGTGGACTCCACGGATTCGCCATGAACTTCAGTGAAGGATTGAGCGCAAGCGCCTGTTTAAGTATGGGAATGATATAAGCCGTATCGTGATTGATGGAAAATTTTGCCAGTGTGGGATCGGTCTGACCTGGGGGAAGATCGTCATACGAATAGGGACCATTGACCGAGAAATCTGAAGCGCCCATCGGGATACGCACGAAGCTAATGCCGATTCCACTGGCGGGATCGAACAAACGCTTCATCAGGTCGTTGCGCTGGCCTGTACTCATCCGAGTATACATGAGCCATGCTGAGGAATCGGTAACAGCCGCTCCAAAGCCATCCATTTGCTGAAATTGCTGGTGTTCGTTGACAGTGATGGTCGAAGCATCGGCGTTCTGACTGTCGGAGGTGAACGCGAGGTCTGGTTGCGCAGTTAGCTGGTTCCGGGCATCGCTTGTGGTGAGCCAGACATTGACAGTAGTTCCGCTCGCCCTGGACATAAATTGTGAGACAAGTATAACAGCAAGCACAACGACTATGCTGATGCCGATGCCGGGCAGCACCCGCGCAGCGAAAAGGGAACGAGCCGATGAGGACATAGCAGAAGTTCCTTTCCAATCAGGTCGATTCGCGTGGAATCAGTTGTGGAACAAGGGGGCGGGTAAGTTCTTCGGGAAGTGGTTGACCTCTGTGCCGGTTCACCAGCATCTCCACGGCTCGCTGTGCCAGAGAGATGGTATCAAAACGAATGGTGGTCAGGGTGGGCCGCATGAATGTACTGAAAGAGATATCGTCCGTCCCCATGACAGCAACATCCTGTGGCACAGGTCTCCCCCGATCAGCCAGCGCTCCCAGCAAAAGCAGGGCATACTCATCGTTGAAAGCATAAATACCTGTCGGATAATCTACTCCTGTGAGGCGGGTATCAACCAGTGAATGAGCATCGGACAATGTGAAATCAAGTGACAGGACATCGAGTGTCACATCCGGTATCCCGGCAATGGCCGAGCGCATACCTTCCAGTCGTTGCTCAAACCCGTATGCGTGGAGAGGATCCACTGGACGGACCAGTCCCAGGCGGCGGTGGCCGCGTTCCAGTAGATGCTGAGCAGCCAGATATCCCAGAGGAATGGTCGGTAAGAGGATGGTACCGGCATATTCAAGCGGTTCTACCGAGTAGAGTACGATGTTGTCAACTCCCATGCGCTTTGCCAGAGTGATATGCTCGTCGGTCATACTGCTCGCGGTCGCGAAAATGCCAATCGGGCGGCGGGCAAAGATATTCAAAAGATGGGCATGCACCTGTTCAGCAGGGAAATCGTAGCTAAAGTACGCCACAGGCGCATAGCCGTGCTGAAAAGCGCACTGCTGTACCGAGGTAAGCAACTCAGTGCGATGGACAGTAAGGGGCAAGTCAATGATGAGACAAATCTCGTCACTATGCCCTTTACGCAAGGCCCGCGCTGAGCTGTGCGTACTATAACCAAGCTCTTCTGCTGCTTGCAGCACTTTCTTGCGCGTTTCGTCGCTCACATGCCCGTCCCAGTTCTCGTTCAGGACATAAGAGACCGTTGTTCGCGATACGCCTGCTCTGCGGGCAACATCAACACTGGTATAAATTGTGCGTGCAGAAGTTGGCTGTTGGTCTTTCTCTATCATAAGCATTTCCGGGGAACTACTAACCCCAACTATAATCCTCTTTGCAGTCTCAAGTGCTGCCTGTCAGGCAGTATGTCATAGCGAGTAGATTATTCGCAAGAGGCGTGACACGTGTCATCATTCCCTTGACAAGATTATGACCTACCGTGTATACTTTGTCAAGTGATGTGACACGTGTCACCGATGAGTATATTCAAGACTATGCTCATCAAGAGTGTCTTTTATTACGTTGTCTTCTTTTCTGATTGTCCTTTGAGCCGTAACCTTCTAACAAGCCTACATTGTAAGTAGACCTCTCTAGATGGCATAGAGAGGAGGACTGTCATATTTTTATTTACAGATCCAAAGGAGGTTTCAGATGATGCGATTTTTCTCCTCTTTCCCAGGGTTGCGACGCTTTGCAGCCGGGATTGCCTTCGTCGTCGTTGCGCTCATGCTTATGGCTCCCCTCGCCGCCTGTGGTGGCTCATCGGGGAGCAGCAGTAACTCCACCGGTCCAGTGACCTTGACCTACTGGGCCTGGATACCAAATATGGATAAGCAGGTTGCGCTTTTCAACAAGTCCCATCCTGATATCCATGTCAACTACGTCAATGTAGGAGCAGGTCCCCTTGAGTACAACAAATTGTTCACGGCCATCAAAGCCAACAATGCGCCAGATGTAGCCGAGGTCGAGTACCAGCTCTTGCCAACCTTTGAGACGACGGGTGGACTGCTCGATATGGCTCCCTATGGCGCTGCTTCTGTGAAGAATCAGTTCGCGGGCTGGACGTGGCCTCAGGTGACCCTCGGTAGCTCCATCTACGCCATCCCACAGGATAGCGGCCCCATGGCTATGTTCTACCGGTCTGATCTTTTCAGCAAGTATCATCTCCCGGTACCCACCACCTGGGCTCAGTACGCGGATGATGCAGCGAAATTGCACGCTGCTGCTCCCACTTCCTACATCACCGACTTTCCTCCCAAGAATCCTGGGCAGTTTTCCGGGTATGCCTGGCAAGCAGGTGCGCACTGGTTCAGTATCAATGGTCAATCCTGGAAAGTATCCATCAATGACGCCCCGACCTTGCAGGTTGCGTCATTCTGGCAAAATTTGATTAGCAAGAAGCTGGTAAAAACCGAAACGGACTTCACGAATGGGTGGTATCACGACCTGCAAACAGGAGCATTGGCGACCTGGTTAACAGGTGCCTGGGGTGCTGGGATCATTGAACAAAATGCTCCGCAAAGCTCTGGCAATTGGCGTGTTGCTCCTCTTCCGCAGTGGCAAGCTGGTGCAAACATCAATGGCGATTGGGGTGGATCTACCACCGTGGCATTTAAGGATACAAAGTATCCCAAACAGGCTACCGAGTTTGCCGAGTGGATCAGTAACAATGAACAGAGTGCCGAACAGGAATTTACAGGGGGTGGGGCATATCCGGCCCTGCTGTCCTCCTTAAGCTCGTCCGCGATCAACAGCCCACAGCCCTTCTTTGGCAATCAGGTAATCAACGATGTGTTCAAACAGGGTGCCACACAGGTGAATGAAGGTTTCGTCTGGGGGCCAACCATGAACCAGGTCTATTCGGATATGGGTGACGATTTCGCTAACGTGGTTAATGGTCAGGGGACCCTGAGTGATGCCCTGAATAAGGTGCAGCAAAGTACCATTACCTTCATGAAATCACAGGGATTCAGTGTCAGCCCCTGATATGCCTGCGTCTGAGCCGGATGCTGCGTTGGCTACGCTTTGAACTTCTGTGAGCAAATGAGACCCACAGGGGAAGTCCCTCTCCAGGAGAGAGAGGCTTACCCCTGGTGGGTATCTGTATAGAACTGACAAAACGTCGTTTCTTCACAGGTCTCCTTGAGAGACCTGCGTTAAAAAAATGTGAAATCTGTAAGGAGTGTCTCACTCTAGAGAGGAGCATGTACATATGGCTCTTGAGTCTGTAAGATCACTCTCTCCCGGTGTAAGAACATCACCCTGGCTCCGTCGTCGTCGCGGGTTGACGCCCTATCTTTTTCTCCTGCCTTTCGGACTGCTGTTCCTGCTCTTTTTCATCGCGCCTATTCTCTATGCGATCTATCAGAGCTTGTTCCGCTCTCAGCGGAGCGGACTTGGACTGGGAGCAGCCACTATTGGCTTCAACGGCTTGAACAACTATCTGCAAGTCATACATGATCCCGACTTCTACACAGGTGTGGGCAGGGTTCTGCTCTATGGCATTGTGCAGGTTCCGATCATGTTGGGCTTAGCTCTGCTACTGGCTTTGCTGTTAGACTCAACGGTGGTACGCTTCAAGTCTTTCTTCCGCCTGGCCCTTTTTGTTCCCTATGCTATTCCTGGTCTCATTGCTGCTCTATTGTGGGGCTATCTCTACGATCCGGGGTTGAGTCCGATCGTCAAAGGTATCAGTACTCTGGGTCTGGGTGCGCCTGATTTCCTGGGTCCAAATACGGTGCTGTGGTCAATTGCCAATATCGCGACCTGGGCCTGGACCGGCTACAATATGCTGATCATTTTCGCGGCCTTGCAAGCCATTCCGACCGAAATCTATGAGTCAGCACGCATTGATGGGGCTTCTGGCTGGCACATTGCCTGGCACATCAAAATTCCGCTGGCAGCCCCGGCCCTGATTCTGACTTGCATCTTCTCCATCATTGGCACCTTGCAACTCTTCAATGAGCCGCAGGTCCTCTCGACCATCTCCAACAACATTTCCACTTCCTACACGCCCAACCTGTATGCCTACTACACCGCCTTCAGCAACAACAACTACTACTATGCCGCGGCGATCTCTGTGGTACTGGCCCTGGTGACGTGCGTACTCTCTTTCGGCTTCTTACGTATCACCCAACGACAGGCAGGAGTATAAGGAGCATAAACAGTATGAGTCAACAAACCGCATCTGTGCCGATACCAACAGCCCAGGAACTGGTAACCGCGAGGCAACAGCACCCTCGGCGGCTCAACCTGGAGAGTATCATACCCATGATCTTGCTGGTTCTCTTCACAATCTACTTTCTGATACCTTACTTCTGGTTGATCGTCTCCTCGACGAAGAACGCGGGCGACTTGTTCGGCACCTTCGGACTCTGGTTCGCCCCCAATTTTAATCTCTTCAGCAACCTGCAACAGCTATTCACCTACCAGGATGGTATCTTTGTGCGCTGGCTGCTCAACACCGTCCTCTACGCAGGAGTAGGAGCGTTAGTCGGCACCTGGTTCTCGGCGATGGCTGGCTACGCCCTGGCAAAATATGTCTTCCGTGGTCGAAACCTGATGTTCTCACTGGTCCTGGGGGCCATCCTGGTACCGGGGACCGCGCTAGCACTGCCGCTGTATCTGATGATGAGCCAGGTGGGGCTGACCAACACCTACTGGGCGGTCCTCTTGCCCAGCATCGTCAGCCCATTTGGTGTGTATCTCTCACGCATCTACGCGGCGTCGGCAGTACCTGATGAACTGTTGGAAGCAGCACGCATTGATGGTGCAAACGAGTACCGGACCTTTACCATCGCGCTCCACTTGATGATTCCAGCATTAGTAACTATCTTCCTTTTCCAGTTTGTAGCCATCTGGAACAACTACTTTCTGCCGCTGGTCATGCTCAGTGATGAGAAGCTCTTTCCAATCACGGTTGGCTTAGAGACCTGGAATGTGACGACAGCCGGGTCCTCAAAGTTTCTCTACGGCCTGATCATCACCGGGGCATTGATCTCTTCAATACCACTGCTGGCTGGCTGTGTTGTTCTGCAACGCTTCTGGCGTGGTGGACTGGGTGCGGGCAGTGTCAAGGGCTAATGGCGCAAAGGAGTAAGTGGATGAACAACCAGAGTCCAGGCTCATCAGCCTCTGCACAAATTCCGCCCTGGATGAACACCTCCCTGTCTCCACACGAGCGGGCCAATCTCCTGCTGGCACAGATGACGATGGAGGAGAAGATCGAGATGGTTCACGGAGATTTTCCCGCCCCATATGGATTCTACAACGCGCCGATCCCACGGCCCGGTATCCCGGCGCTGACGATGGCAGACGGCCCTGCTGGTATCCGCGTTGCCAGGCAAGATGTTAACGAGGGGAAGGCCACTGCCATGCCCGCCCCCATCGCGCTGGCAGCAACATGGGATATGAGAGCGGCCAGACAATACGGCGATCTGCTTGGTCAGGAGGCATGGGCGACGGGTCACAACGTCGTGCTGGGTCCGCAACTGGATATCGCCCGGATACCGGTGTTCGGTCGGTTGTTCGAGGCGTCAGGGGAGGACCCACGGCTTTCAGGGCAGATGGCCGTTCCCTACATCCAGGGTATTCAGTGCCATCCAGTCGTGGCAACCGCCAAGCACTACCAGATGAACACTCAGGAAGAGAACCGATTCGAGGTTGACGCGCAACTCGACGAGCGCACTCTGCAGGAGATTTACACACCAGCATTCGCGGCGGCAGTGAAGGATGGTCAGGTTGGTTCAGTGATGGGTGCGTTTAACAGGGTAAATGGTATTTACTCTTGCGAACACCGTCACCTGCTCACCGACATCCTCAAGCGACAGTTAGACTTTCAGGGATGGGTGATGAGTGATTACGAGGCGGTACATAGCACTGTGGAGGCCGCTAACGCCGGGTTAGACCAGGAGATGCCGAACGGGATATTCTTTAGTGATCGGCTCATGGAGGCGATGCAGATTGGGCAGGTGAGCGTCACCGCTCTTGACGACAAGGTGCAGCGAATCCTGCGCACCATGTTCACATCTGGTCTCTTCGATCAGCCTGTCCAGATCACTCCATTTCCTGTACAGGAGCATGGGAAGGTTGCGCGAGAAATCGCGGGGAAAGGAATTGTTCTGCTGAAGAATGTGGATAGGCAGCTCCCACTGGCAGACCACGAGGTGCGTTCAGTGGCTGTCATAGGAGCTGATGCTGACAACAACATCGCAGGAGGCGGGAGTTCCGTCGTCCAGCCGACGTACTTTGTGAGCATCGTGGAAGGCATCCGGCGGCGTGTGGGCGACAGCGTTCGGGTAGAGTACGCAGAGGGTACAGACCCCGTGTCCGCAGCCGCCTTGCTGCCAGGACCGCCACCGGTACCTTCGTCGGTCCTGACGCCAACAGACGCCGACGTGGAAGTCCACGGGCTACATGCTGAGTACTGGACAAACACACGTTTCGAAGGCGAGCCTACTCTGCTACGAATAGACCGGCAGGTGGATCTCAACCTCGGCTTCTTCAACTACAGCAACTTTAATTCGTCTGCACTCACAAATCCAGAGAAACTCAACAATGCCATCTCAGTACGCTGGACAGGAAGCATCACTGTGCCAACGACCGGGAACTACACGCTGTCGCTGACCCATCTGGGGACGGCCCGTCTGTACCTGGATGATCATCTCTTCATCAAGGATGCAGGTATTACGCTGGATACCCGGTCGGTGACGATGTATCTGGTCGCAGGTCAGCCACATGCGCTGCGAATCGAGTATGCAGCCGATAGACCGGAGCAG
>DATGJV010000552.1:0-6654 GCA_035295005.1 Ktedonobacteraceae bacterium
CAGAGGTATCGCTAAGCAACGAAACTACCGTTACTTTCTGATCCGAGGTAATCAACGCGGAACCAATGAAACCCGAAGATAGACCAACGCTCGCGGCAGATTGTGACACGCTCCCATGCGCTGCCAACGTCAGGGTTTTCGTAGCCTGTACTGTGCCGCTCGTGTCGCGGTAGGCAATTGTCACATGAGCCGCCGTCGCGGTCGTATTCTGCACGGTCAAAGTGGTGGTCTGACCATTGGCAGCATTGTAAACGAGGGGAGACGTAATGGTCGTGTCACCGGCAGAAATCGCGTTGTAGGTAAAGGTGCGTCCACTTGCATTTGTGGCAAAAATGGTGGCACCAAGCGGCTGCCCTGGGCTGCTGGTAATGACAGCATTCAGATTCGATGAATTCATCGAACTACTGAAATCGCTGATGCCGACCAACAATTCACCATGCGGTGCCAATGACTTGCTGCCCTGAGCATACAACTTACCACTCTGGTCATACAAACTTATGGTCACAGTAGTGCTGCATTTCGCGCACGGAGCCAGGTTTGTCACCGAAAGCTGACTATTGACACCACCACTATTATGCAGCATGATCGGGGCAAATAGCTTCGAACCAACTTCCGAGGCGCTATAGCCCTCGACACTTTGATTGTAAACGTTGCCTCCTTTCGTTGTCGCCGAGCTAACAATCGCCAGTGGTTGGTCGGACTTTAAGAGCGCGGTGCCAACGAAACCTTGCGGCAAATTCAACTTCCCAACGTTAATGACCCAATCACCATTCGGGGCAAACGGCGAGGTGTATGGTTGATTCACTACAACCTTGCCACTCTGGTCATAGACGATCAGAGCAGTTTGAGAGGCCGGTGATGTACTCTCATTTTGCGCTTGAATGACGGTCGTCATACCATTGACATTATTCTCGACAAGGGGAACAAACCCCTGACTGGGAATCGGTTCTGTCGGAACGGGTGGTAGTGGCTCCTTCGGCGGCTTGATGAAGAAGTCTTTCACAAATTCACCGCGTGTATCAGCCGGAGCGGGCAGACCCAGTGAGGCCATCGCATTCACCGATGTATCATCAATGCGCAACTGCTGCGAATAGGTCACACCTGACTTGATATTTGGCCCTTCAAAGACGAAAGGAATGTGGCGAGTGGTACCAAGATTTGGTTCCCCTGGCCCAGTTGGATAGAAGTTGTCAAAGTTGGTAATGTCGTTCTCAGCCTCGTCCGCCGTCACAATGATGGTGGTATTTTGCATCAGCGTCGAAGAGCCTTGTTTGGTCTTGTTGAGATAGGTGAGCAACGCGCCAAAGGCCTGATCGTCCCAGACACTTGCCTTCGCATATGTCCAGCCATTCGAGTTTTTACAATCGGGAGTCCCTTGTGGAGCATCCGGGCTGGTATTCTCGGTATTGAAGCCCTCGGCCTGGGTGAGGGGCGCGTACAACAAGAAACCGTTAGGATTGTTGAGGTTTGTATTGATGAAATTCTCCATAGTGGTGACTTCCCCAAGAGGAGCTTTACACGGATTGGGATCAACCAGGTGGATTTCATCAATGTTGGCATCAGTAATGTGACCGGCAGGATAGTCGTTGCCACCGATAACGGCAGTGTTCATGCCATAGCTTTTAGCAACATCGAAGATAGACTCTTGCGCAAATTCTTCGCCGGTGTTGGGGCCGCCGCTATACCACAAATTCACATCCAGGTTGGGATCTGGCTGTGTCCAGTACGAGGCAGGTTGGTCGGGAGTCCGCCACGCGGGAAAAGCGCCAGTTGCCAACTGGTAATGGTCAATCGGCGAATAACCATACTGTGTCCAATCCTCGATGCCATTCACGCCCATTTTCGCAATGCCATGCATAGCAGGAGTGACTTTGGGATTGGCAACCGAATTTTTATCGGTAAACCAGGCATTGAAATAGGTCTCATCCATATCCACGAGAATGACATTATGCGCATCACCACTGCCAATAACGCGATAACCGGGCGCGGATAAGGGGGTCAGCGCAACTTTGACCGTCGCAACGCTATTGCCTACGGGAATTTGTCGCACAATACTATCGCGGTACAAAGGATCAGTACCATTGACTTTCCAGCGACTGGCCGACAGGTTATACGTTCCGGCAGGCAGATGCTGAATTCTGAATGTCCCACTGGCATTCGTGTAGGTGTAACAGCCAAAGCTGTTGATTAAGCCAGGGCTAACGCCTATATAGGCATTGACGACAGGCTTGCCCGATTTCACGTCGGTGATTGTACCCTGAATTGTCCCATGCCCACTGGAGGCACGGGTACACGTTGTGGGTGCGGTAGGCGCATTGGGAAGATCGTCCTTGTCTCCCATCACATTGAGGGTTTGCCGCCCTCCTTGCGCACCCTGTGCTGTCAACATACTTGACATTTCAAAGGCAACGACGGAAAGTACGGCGATGAGGCTCAAGGCCACAATCAATGTCCTCTTTCCCCAGGAGGGTTTGAGACCTTTACGGCCAGTGTGGATAAACATAGCTCACTCCTCGCGATAGACCTGAAAATATGATCACTATACCAGAAAGGAAACCAGGGTTCGTTAGCTATGATTGGTGGAACTTGCTGCCTATTCCTTATGATCGTTTTGTGTTTCTACATACGCTACAAGGAATAAGGCTGAAAACCCAGATACGCAAATGACAGACACGCCCTTGCTCTAAAAGCAACAACTACAATGGAAGCGGTATTGCGTCTTACAGGTACATCGGGTTAATAATCGCTTGCTTCCCCCGCAAGCAGTATAACGTGGTGCTGTTACAGTAGTGTTAAGGTACTCTTAAATCTGATAAGATGCCCGTTAACACTACATAAACTATATCACAAAAACAGGAGAAAGTCATTAGAAAATGCTTATAAATATGAAACTCGTATTTGTAACTTGCCTTGTTGAATACATCCGTGTGTTGTGGGTATTTGGGATATGGCATTGTGGTATGTTATGATAAAGAAGTGAGCGTATCTTTATCTTCAGCTTTTATGAGTATCAATGTTTGAACGCTCCGCAGAACAGGAGAAATGACGCATGCAATGGCCTGTCGCAATCGCTGCATTTCTGGCCTCCGCAGTTGAATTCGTCGAGGCATTTACTATCGTGCTGGTAGTGGGAGTCACTATCAACTGGCGTAGTTCGCTGGCGGGCGCTTTTGCCGCCGCAGCTACCCTGGCAGTTATTATCGCTACATTAGGAGTCGCCCTCGTAGTATACGTACCTATCGGGGCGCTACGTTTAGTCATTGGCATTATTCTGGTGCTTTTCGGACTGAAATGGCTGAAAAAAGCCATCCTCCGCTATAGTGGGTTGAAAGCACTGCACGATGAAGAAGCTATCTACGAAGAGGCACGCGCAGAAATACGCGCTCGTGGAGAGGTCATCGAGCCTAAATTTGAACCATTCGGAATTGCCCTGGCCTATAAATCAGTCTTGCTAGAAGGCCTGGAAGTTGCCTTTATTGTGATTACGTTCGGCAGCAACCCCATAGACACAGGTACAACCACCGCTATCGGCGGCATTGGTTCTGCCGCAATTGGTGCGGCAGTGGCCGGTGTGCTGGTCATTTTACTGGGTGCACTGGTACGAGCGCCCCTCAAGATGGTGCCGGAAAATACGCTGAAGTTTGTCGTTGGTATCATGCTCACCACCTTCGGCACATTCTGGGCTGCTGAAGGTTTTAATAATTACACATGGCCGCTCTCCGATGCCTTCATCCTCGTCCTGGCTGCTATCTACCTGCTGGCGACTGGCATCCTTGTGCTGGCACTCAGACAAAGTAAACAACGCCGACTGTCAACAGCGAACGCTGGTAATGCCGGCATAAATGCGCCTGAGCAGGAAGTGAGTGGTTCCGACCACGCTGATACCGTTCCATCCAGTCAGGAAGAGGTGCGCCGCCCATGAAAGTCATCAAAGCCATTTACAATTTTATCGTAGGCGACATGATTATTCTTGTCGGAATGATCATCGCCATCATTATTCTGTCACTGATTGGTTTTGTCAGCGCATTCTCCGCGCTCAGACCAGCTATAGGAATAATCATGGTTGTCGCCGTACTTGCAGTTCTCACAGCAACCCTTACCCGTGAAGCAATGGGAAAGAGGTAAGTTTTCAAGGCAATTCGTGAATAGAGAGCAGGAAGCGGAACAACATTATCGGTATTGTTCCGCTTCCTGCTCTCTATTCACGAATTGCCTTGATATGTTAAATGAAGAGGGAAGCATCGGGTTAAGAGCAAGAGAAGATAATAGGACAATAGGGTGAAAGATGAGTAAAGAGCGACGTTGATATGGTAAACTTCGATCAAGTTTATTCTTCGCTGTGCTACCAGATTGCCTTTCCCTGTTTTGCGAACACCTGGATTTCGTTGGGTAGCAGATAACAATTCTATTTTGGGGGCAATAACCATGCAGTTGCGATCTCACTTCCGCTCGCATATCTATTACATTGCAAGCCTTGCAGTCCTAATAACCCTTCTTATTGGTTGGATAACTATTGATGGGTTCAAAGGCCAGATAAGTAACGCAGATGGTCTTTCCAGTATTGGCGGCTGTCCGATGTATCCTGCCGATAATATCTGGAATTACGATATCTCTCATCTTCCTGTGAATTCCAACTCGGCCAACTTCATCAAGAGCATCGGACCGGGTCTCCCTTTGCATCCAGATTTTGGCACAGGCACGAATGGCATTCCCTATAATATTGTACCGGCAAACCAGAAATATGTGCCTGTGCATTTTGTAGACAAACAAGAAAGCGATCCGGGCCCATATCCCATTCCGCCAAACGCGAAAATCGAAGCGGGCGGTGATCATCATGTACTTGTCGTTGATAAAGGCACGTGCAATTTGTACGAGATGTACCACAGTCAACTCCAACACAACGGAAGCTGGAATGCTTACAGTGGAGCCCGCTGGGACCTGAATTCCAACCATCTCCGAACCAGTGGCTGGACTTCTGCGGACGCGGCAGGTCTCCCAATTCTGCCGGGACTGGTGCGTTACGACGAAGTGGCATCGGGCGTGATCAATCATGCATTGCGCTTCACAGTCAGCCAGACCCAGGCAGCCTTTCTCTGGCCTGCGCGTCACTTTGCTTCCTCAAGTCACAATCCAAATCTCCCACCAATGGGCCTACGCATACGACTGAAGGCAAGTGTGGATATCTCTCATTTCTCACGGACAGATCAGGTTATCCTGACTGCACTGAAGCACTACGGAATGTTCGTTGCTGATAACGGCAGTAGCTGGTTCCTCTCCGGTGCGCCTGACAACCGGTGGAACAACAATGATTTGCACCAGCTCGATCAAATCAGCGGCACCGATTTTGAGGCAGTTGACGAGTCTTCATTGGAAGGGAATCCGAATTCAGGAAAAGTAAAACAGTCGAATACATCTTCCCTCATACCCCATCAAAACAATGGAATAGCTGGAACGACCACGCTGCATCACCGCTATTACTCGCTCGATCTTGAGGGGAACTTCAGGCAGACTTTCTCGTTCAGAGAAAAGTTCTGAATGGTTGACGCAACCATTTTTACCTGCTATCATGAACCTCAAATGTGCTATCACGACTATTGTAGCAGTAAGGTAGAAGGAATATGACCGAACAACATTCGTGGCGTGGCCTCCTGAAAATGATCATCAACGATACTCACGAAAGACAACGCATTGCTAGCGAATTGGGCCTTAACCCCATCACGCTAGTACGCTGGACAACCCAGGATATTGATCCTCGTCCACAGAATCTTCGTCGGCTCCTGGATGTTGTCCCTCACTATCGGGATCAACTGCTTGAATTAATTCGCGATGAGGAGGGCTTCGAGGAATTCTCTAACGCGGGGCTGGATGACTCCTCAAAAGATATTCCGGCGTTCTTTTGCACAAGCGTCTTTGCTGCTCGCGCTGCAACAAATGATAGTATGCGTTACAGGACAACCTGCAATATGGTACTACAGCAAGCACTTGGACAATTGGACCCTGATCGCACAGGAATGTCCATTACCGTGGTACGTTGCATGCTCCCTCGCGACGGAGATACGAAAATTCGCAGTCTGCGCGAAAGTCTCGGACAGGGAACGCCACCCTGGCAATCAGATTTGGAGCAACAGGCAATGTTCCTGGGAGCCGAATCCCTGGCTGGCTATGTTGTAGCCAGCTGTCGTCCCTTTGTTACCCAGAATGTTGACAAAGATCAGACACATGTCCCACTTGCAAAAGCCAGGCACGAGAGAAGCTCGGCTATCTATCCAATTCTCTATGCTGGTCGCATAGCTGGTTGCCTCATCGTTTCAAGCGCCCAGTACAATTATTTTCTTTCACAATCTCGTCTTAACCTCATCAAAAACTATACAGACTTAATTGCAGTCGCCTTTGAGCCAGAGGAATTTTACAACCCGGAACAAATCGAACTATGGCCGTTGCCCGATCAAGAGATACAGAAAAAACATTTCGCCAACTTCCGACAGCGCGTTGCTGCCGTAATGCTTGAAGGTGCCAGAAACAAAAAGTCTATCAATACGATCAACGCCGAAAAAGTCGTCTGGCGACAATTGGAGGACGAACTCATCGAAGTAAAGCTGAACGAGTTTTCAAGCCAGCTGTAATTGTTCGCGATTATTCACTAGAATGAGAAGA
>DATGJV010000553.1:0-8715 GCA_035295005.1 Ktedonobacteraceae bacterium
TCCCGCACACGCCTGCACACTTCCAGGCCACTGATACCCGGTAGACCCAGATCAAGCAGCATCAAATCAGGCCGATGGTTTACAATAGCCGTCAGGGCATCTTCCCCGCTATTAGCAGTAAAAACCTCAAAACCATGTGCGGTAAGACTGCGTTGTAATGCCCGCATAATTTCAATTTCGTCGTCAACAACTAGAATACGTGCGCCACTTTTACTCATCGCTCTATTTCCTCCGTTTTTGTTTCTCGTATCGGTAAGGTAAAACAAAACTCAGCCCCACCACCTTCCCGATTTTCAACCCGGATATGTCCACCGTGTGCCTCAACCAATCCTTTGCTGACTGCTAACCCTAATCCAGAGCCAGTCGCATGCGCGGCTACTCGTTGAGGGCCAAGCACACGGTAAAATTTATCAAAGACACGCTCTCTATCGGTCGGTGGAATGCCTGGTCCGCGATCAGCAACGCAAATCACCATTTCATTACCCTTGACGTGCGCACCTATCTCTATAGGTGACGATGCAGGTGTATATCGCAGAGCATTCTCCAGCAGATTTGTCACCACCTGATCGATCTGCAAGTAATCTAGTTCCACCGGCGGCAAATTCTCTGGTAAAGCCATCTCTACTGTTCGCCCTTGCAACAGAGGCTGCATACGCCCTATCACATCATGGATCAACTCTTCAACAGGATACCATTCCTTCTCAGGCTTGAGCGCACCCCCTTCAATACGTGACATATCCAGCAAATTCTCCACCAACCGGTTCAGCCGATCCGCTTCATGCTCAATCGCGAGGGCAAAGCTGCGCCGCGCTTCTTCGTCCCAGGAGACATCTTCCTGTAGCAAACTGCTGGCTGCAGCCTTAATAGATGAAAGCGGGGTGCGCAAATCGTGTGAGACTGATGAAAGCAAGGCAGCCCGCAAAGCATCTGTGCGTTGTAATAATTCAATTTGCATGCTCTCACTCCGTAAACGCGACCGTTCGATAACTGCGGCGGCTTGATCAAGAAATGTCCAGAAAAAAGCCATGTTCGGAACTGAGCGTTCCCGTTCGGCGCCCAGATTCTTCCCTACTGCAAAAGTTCGTGGATCATCCTCAATCAAGAGACGCGCCACACCGACGACCTTCTGTCCCATCATAAGAGGAATCATACGCACATAGCGACGAGTTTTTTGCAAGGCCGCAGTGCTGCGTACAATGGCTCGCGGCGCATGCACAGGAGAAATCTGTGGCGCAAATGGAACATCATGGAGTTCGACCGTCTGCGCTCGCGCCATAACCAGTGAGGCCATAGCATCTTCGTCAGCCGAAAGCTTTTTTTGCTCTCCAGTCTGTAATGTCAACTTCCCCTGTTTATCAGGAAGCAGAATTGCGCAATCGCGTACTCCCAGGGTCGAGAAGACATCAACGATAGACTTTGCGACAATGTGTAACTGATGTCCCAGGTCTTCATCGCTATTGGTAGCCTGAACCAGTTCATACAGAATGCGCGTTTCACGAGCTTGACGGTTGGCTTGCGTGACACGTCGCCGTAATGCAGATGCCAGTTGCCCTGTAATAATCGCCGTGGCAAGAAAGACAATCAATGCAAGCCATTCTTCGGTATGGGCAATGGTAAACTTGTATAACGGTGGAACAAGAAAAAAATCAAATGAGAAAAAAGCAACTACAGCAGCTAAAATAGCCGCGTAGAGCCCACGTGTACTGGCTAATGCTAATACCAGAAGCAAGTATACAAGCGTAATATTGGGAATATGCAGGTACAATTGGAAAAAGTAGATGATACCTGTGATAAATAGTGCGCCAACCGTAGCAAGCACTGTATCAAACAGGTAACGCCGTAAATTATGCACTTGACCCGCTCTTGACGTCAGTAACTGTTCAATCTGGAACATATAATCTCTTCTGCAACCTTGACTCAACCTCGCTGCAAGCATATACTCATACAATGAGACAACAACAAGCTTTTGTCGTGTGTATTATTTTACCACTCCTACTTGCTGCACTGGCGGCCTGTAGTCCTGGTCACACTGGCGGCAACGAAATAGCCTTTGTTCGCGATGGACAACTCTGGACAATGGATCCAGATGGAGCCAATGCCTTCGCCATTGTTGGTAATAATCCACCTGTTCTCGGCTATGGCTGGTCGCCTACCCATCAAATACTGACGTTTCGTACCATTGATTCCACATTCGCGACAACCACAGCCGGCAAACATCTCGCCATCAATCCGCTCACGGGTTCAGTAGGAGATGTACCCGCCACACTCAATACGGTAGGAATTGACGGCGGCGTACCTATCCCTATTTTACTGTCCAGCCAGGATGCGCAGTACAGCAATGCATGGTGGAATCCCGGCGGTAATCGTCTGCTCTATCGGGAAGCATACTACGGCGACCACAACCCTAACACCATGCAATGGTGGATAGCCCAGGACGATCAACCGGAAGGTATCGCCCGCAAGTCCTTACCCAACTCGTTTTCTATCCCATCGCTATCTTCAAACAATTCTTTGGCTATAGGAAATTCCAGTGCTGGCGTCTTTACCACGACAATTGCTGGTACTACTATACACTATCTGAGCCATACCTCTCTCACCGGTCATCCATTACCCGCTACACTAGAACGTGTGTTATGGCAACCTGATCATGCCAACCCTCTTTTTCTCTATGCTATCGAGAACGCTTCCCCATCAACATCTACCGGAGGCAAACAGCAATTGACCGTTCAACTGGTAATAAGCAATGTGAATGGTCAAAAAACCATCATTACCTCATGCCATTGCGAACAATTTGCCTGGTCTCCTGATGGCAATAGTATTTTGTACAGTACTGGCTCCTCTTATACTATTTACAATATGCAAAAAGGTACTTCGTTCTCAATCACAGGTGAAAGCGGTAGTGTGCCATACTGGTCTCCTGATAGCCATTTCCTCCTGTTGGATGGGCTACACTCTTTAACGCTAATCAATCTTGCATCTCAACAGCAACAAGTGCTATTGAGCGATGGCACGCCACCAGCCAGCACAAATTCAAGTTCTGCATCCCAATTAACCGTCAACGTACTCGTTCAACCAGTATCAAACAGTATCTGGTCTGCCGATGGCCGTCATTTTCTTTTCCTTACGCGGGGTCGGCTCCTGTGGCAGGGAAAAGCTCTCAGCGCAGGGAAAGGGTTGTATACTGTGTCTATCAATGATAACGGTCAACCACAGGGTTCTCCTACAAAAGTTGATACTGGCAATGATACACAGGCTGGTTGGACGTATGAGGACCCAAACACATCTTTTCTTTTTTGATTGGAGGAATAGGAGCATGAGCAAGCAGAGTCATCAAGACACCTCGCGTACAGATACAGACAATGAGCATGATGAGTTGAACGAGTATGAAGAAATGGAGCTACTGGAACGCCTGGAGTCTCTGCGTGAAGATATGGAAGACCTGGGAGTCACGACACTCGCAGAGGTTATCCAGCGTATTGACAGATTGCACCATCAGTTAGATGCCAGGTAAGACCTGTCACAGAGCGAAGACGGGCGGAAGATGCAATTTAGCTGTATCTTCCGCCCGTCTTCGCTCTGTGACAGGTCTTATGGTATCTATTCAAGATACTATGATACGGCGGAAGGAATTACTCGCCGCCGAGATATGCTTGCCGCACGAGGTCATTTGTCAAAAGATTACTGGCAGTGTCGCTGAGTACAATTCTGCCAGTTTGTAGGACATAGCCTCGGTCGGCGAGGCTCAAAGCCATCGAGGCATTCTGTTCCACCAGAAAAATGGTAACGCCGTCTTTGCGAATCTGTAAGATTGTATTAAACACGGTTTCGACCAGGATAGGAGAAAGTCCCATTGAAGGTTCATCCATACAAATCATGCGCGGACGAGACATTAAAGCACGTCCCATAGCGAGCATTTGTTGCTCACCCCCCGACATTGTGCCAGCGATTTGTTTTAACCGCTCCCGAATACGAGGGAAAATCGTACAGACGCGCTCGATATCCTGCCTGATTTCAGCGCGGTTGCTCCGTACAAAAGCGCCCATTTCCAGATTCTCCAGCACTGTCATGCGTGAGAAAATACGCCGTGCCTCTGGTACTAAAGCCATGCCTGAGCGCACGATATCGCCGGGTAATTTGCGTTCGATAGGTTGGTTTTCAAATAGCACGGAACCTTTACGGGGGCGCACCAGACCAAAAATTGTTTTCATCGTAGTTGTTTTACCAGCGGCATTGGCTCCCAGCAAGCAAACAATTTCGCCCCCATACACTTCCAGCGATACGTCATGCAGAATCTGACTGGGGCCATAGAACGTATTCACATTTTCGAGCCGCAGCATAGCAGAGCTTGTTTCACGCGCAACGCTTTGTGTAGAGGTAGTTGAAGAGAAATCTTCATTCATCATCCGCAGTTATCCTCCTGCGCCTTATGCTAGCCTGTGTTTCACGAGAATGCAAAGGCGCCAAGTATGGTTGTGGCTATTTTAGCACCCATGAACAGTGCTTATTCAGCTGCCTGATCAGCAGTCGCCGCTTTACCCAGGTACGCAGCAATCACCCTCTCGTCTCGACGCACCTCTTCAGGCAATCCTTCCGCGATTTTGCGTCCGTAGTCAAGTACAGCAATACGATCTGACATGCCCATGGTCACTGCCAGTTTATGTTCAATCAACAAAATCGTCACGCCTAGCTCGTCACGCAAACGTCGTACATATTTCACAGCCTCAAGGGTCTCGACTTCATTCATACCGGCAGTCGGCTCATCCAGCAGCAACAATTTCGGTTTTGCTCCCAAAGCACGAGCGATTTCTACCCGGCGGCGATCGGCGTAGGAAAGATTGATGACGTACTCTTCCTGTCGTTCAATCAGAGTCGAGCCGAAGAAACCAAGTAGCTCAATAGCACGCTTCCGGGCCTCGGCCTCTTCATGCACCACACTGGGAACATGAAAAAGGGAGCCGAGAACATTCGCTTTCAACTGGGTATGTTGTCCCACCAGCACATTTTCCATCACCGTCATATTATTGAACAGGCGAATGTTTTGAAATGTGCGGGTGATGCCGCGCTTGACTATTTCATTGGGATTTAAACCGACCGTGGATTTACCGGCAAAGCGAATATCGCCGGAAGTCGGGCGATAAATACCGGTAATCAGATTAAAGAGTGTGGTCTTACCAGCACCATTCGGCCCAATAACACTGATAATTTCCCGCGGCCAGATTTGCAAATCCACATCTGCCACGGCAACCAGACCGCCAAAGCGTTTTGTTGCCCCGGATAAATCCAACAGCGGTTCGCCGATTTCCTTGCTCTCCAATTCAACACTCATAGAAGGCTCCTGCTTGCTACTATTCAACATGCACCTCAGCTTCAAAGCCGGGGGCTCCAGGAGGTACATCCAATGAGCCCACTTCTACCTCTTCGTCATTCCCTTGATGCAGTTCACGTCTTCGCCGTGCGCTGGGGATCAGCCCTTCCGGTCTAAAGATCATCACCACAATCAGAATGACGCCGAATATCAGGTTACGGATATTGCCGAAGGTAAAACTGGGAATAACATGCACAATCGCATTATGGATGGGATAAACGAAACTGGTAGGATCTGCTGCTAACGTGTCTAATTGTGCCAGGATAAACTGGTTAATCGCATACACAGCAAGAGCCCCCACAATTACACCAGGGATACTGCCAATGCCTCCGATAACAACCATCGCGAGATAGATAACAGAGTCACCAAAACCGAAGTTATCGGGCGAAACGCCGCCAAGTTTTGCTGAATGGTAGGCACCAGCAACACCCGCAAAGAACGCACCTGCCGCGAAAGCAAATAGTTTCGTGTTGACAAGATTGACTCCGGACGATGATGCGGCAATTTCATCTTCCCGGATTGCAACCCAGGCACGCCCTAACCGCGAATCACGCATACGCACATTAGCGAAAATGGAAAAAGCGATCAATGCCAGAATCAGATAGTAGTATGGCGCGGGAGTGACAACTGACCAATTCACACCAGGAAAAGCGGGTGAGGCTACACCAATCAGGCCATTGGTCCCATTGGTATATTTATCCATTTCCAGGAAGACAATCGGCACAATTTCTCCAAAGCCGAGTGTGACAATTGCCAGATAATCACCGCGTAAACGGAGCGTTGGCGCACCTAATAAGACCCCAAAGAATGCAGCAATGAGAGCCGCTCCAAGAATCATGGGCCAGAAAAACCACGGTAAGAGTGAAAGGTTTACCGGGATGCCGGTTAAGAACGAAAACTGTGGTGAGCCAATCATACCCCAGGCGTAGGAACCTATCGCGAAAAATGCGACATATCCCAGGTCAAGTAAACCAGCAAATCCAACCACGATGTTGAGACCCAGAGCAAGAATCACATAGTAGCCCGCATCTCCATATCCGGCAAGACGCCCATCCGTGCCATAACCGAACAGGAAGGGATCAATTACCGGATAAAATAGCACAAAGACAACCAGCAGGGTCAAGAAAAATCGTTGCGCTCCAGTGCTGCGTAAGGGTAAATCATTGGGAACAAGGTCTTTCACCTCTTCCCTGGCACGAGTTGCGGAAAGCACTTCTAATCGTCGTCGTTTGCTGACGCGAGGCGTTCCGTTCTCACCACGTCCGTTCGAACTCTCTTTTGCTGAAAGAGTACGACGTAAGGCTATCCAGGCGCTTACTTGACCCAACAGAAAACCCGCTATCGGCAAAATGATGGTACGGCCAATAGCTCCAATAAACAGTGTGGTATTTAACGAGCCTGTCGCAAAGTAAATGATGTCAATGACGAGTAAAATAAGCGCCAGTATTGTTGCATACCAGAAAGCGCCTGCTACCGCCCGATTCTTTAGCACGATGCGTTGTTCATCATTAAGCGTTTTCAGGCTTGCCAGCGGCGGTGGAGGTGTGTAATGTATTGCCTTCCGTACAGCGTTGCGTATATAAAAATAGACGGGCCAGACAATCGCACACAGGGCAATACCAATAATCAGGCCGAGGAGAATTACCAGGATGAGCGGAACCATCACAAATATCAGGACATCAATCCATACCTCGAGTATACTACGACGCCCACTGTCAGCCGCTACGAGATAGCCAGCCAATAAAGTCACCACGAAGTAAAAAACGATGATGAAGATGGCAGCCTGAATAAGGGTACCGATATCTATTGAAATACCAAGAGATACCGTTCCCGGCGAAAGAACTGCGTTCAAGATTGACTCGCCGCCCCATACGTTAAAAACGACAACAGGAACTAGCAGCGCCACAACCCACTTGACCAGCAGTTTGAGCGTACTGTTTGTGGGGCGAAACATCGAATTGCTTATTGATACTGCCATATTCGCTTCACCTCACTTCCGACTGGTTGAGTGTATGCAAAATGTCGCGTCATTATCGTTTCCTTTACACCTTTTCAGGAGTCTGCTGACCGAGAAGGCCAGATGGACGGAAAACCAGAATTAAGATGAGGATAGCAAAAATGATGGCATTGGCCCAGGCTGTACCGCCATGGGGCAAGCCAAATCCTCCCTGGCTCGAGTCAGGAATGAGCGTTGACATCGATTCGATAATACCAATGAGTACACCGCCAAGCATAGCACCGACAATGTTCCCAATACCGCCAAGCACAGCCGCTGTGAAGGCGATAAGCCCCAGTTGGAAACCAATATAGAAAACGGTACTGCCGTATTGCAAGCCGTAAATAAAGCCTGCGGCACCTGCTAATCCCGCACCCACAAAGAAGGTAAATGTAATCACAAAGTCTACATTGACACCCATCAATGCAGCTGCTTCACGATCTTGCGCCACAGAACGCATTGCGCGTCCCATACGAGTACTGGTGATCATCCATTGCAATGCCAACATGAGAACAACGGAAACAGCAATCACCAGAATGTTGATGTTGGTAATTGTTACCGGACCAATGTTATAGTTGACCTGAGCAACCACTTGCGGAAAAGCAATGAAGCTAATGCCTTTCCAGAGCTTTCCAACATCCTCTAGAATGAGGGACATACCGATTGCGGAAATAAGAGGAGCAAGACGTGGGGCATTTCGGAGAGGGCGATACGCAACAAGTTCGATAGCCACACCTAAGACAGCACACGCAACCATCGCTCCCAGACAAGCAACGAACATTACGAAAATCAAGGTTCCCCCGCTGAGTACGGTGTTTGTCGAAACACCGAACAGATTAAAAATAGTAATGGCGACAAGGGTACCTATCATGAATATATCGCCGTGGGCAAAATTAATCAACTCAATGATACCGTAGACCATCGTATACCCCAGAGCGATTAAGGCATAGATTGATCCAGTAGCCAGCCCAACGACTAATTCCTGTAAGACCAGATTGAGATTCATAAGCGATCGAATTCCCACCTTCCTGCCAAAGAGATTCGACACAAGAGATGACAGATATGATGCACCCCTGGTGGTATCCCATCTGATAGCAATAAGAGAAGTAGCCATACAGACATCTATCTGCCGACTACCTCCCTATTTCATGTATGTGCTACATAGCAGAGCTATCCAGCACATACTACCAATACTGAAACATCGTTACCGATCAGGACAACTTCTGCTGTGTAACGAACTTCCAGCCAGGTGAACCACTAACATCAGCAAGCTGGTAGATGGCAATCACTTTATCTGTCGTATCGCCATTGGAGTCAAAGGACTGGGGACCTGTGACACCATTAAAGTTGATAC
>DATGJV010000554.1:0-2431 GCA_035295005.1 Ktedonobacteraceae bacterium
GGCGGCATGTCCAAGTTCCGGGTGAGACTCCAACGGCTCCTGTCCATTGCGCAGACGCTGGAAGGCGGCGAGGAAGACAGGGAAACGGGCAGTCAACGCAATGGCTTGCTCAACCGTCGGTTTGCCTGTGATTGCGCCAGCGCCCCAGGCCGAAGCAACTGTACGTAGCACATCCATTGGCTCAACATTGTTTGGAAGGTCGTGTAACACACGCACCACTGAAGCGGGTAATGTGCGCTGTTGTGACAGTTGTGCCTTCAGGTCCACCAGTTGCGCCTGATTGGGCAATTGACCAAACCAGAGCAGGTACGCGACTTCTTCAAATGAGGTAGTGCGGGCGAGGTCGTGGATATTGTACCCACGGTAAATCAAACGTCCCTCAGTACCCTCGACTTTGCTCAATGCAGTGGTCGCCGCGACAATACCTTCCAACCCGCCCTTTCTGGGTCTGGTTGCCGCGACACTGCCATTTGTTTCAGGTGTCGGCATTGACATTGTATATATGCTCCTTTGCTTTTTTCTGACTGTTCCGAGAAGTGCAAACGGACCATAAAGGTCTTCTTAATATAAGAAAGTTGTAGCATTACTTTCGATAAAAGTCAATGTTTTTTGATACTACTTGATATTACTCGATTTATATTGATGAACCACCTGCCAGGTTTTCAGCAGAACCTCACATGTTCCTATCTGAATACTTGTTGCGTATAGTATATAGGAAACGTATAATCATGAACGACGCCGGGAGTCTGGTCTTTCAATTCATCTTATATCGTCTTATATCAGGAACGGGAAGAGAAAAGAGAAACGTTAGCGCACGTGGCGTCCTGCGTTAGAAAAAGAAATGAGATAGAGTATGCCGGAATTAGCAGGCACATCTTTAGGACGCTACCACCTCTTGCAGCGATTGGGGCGCGGGGGCATGTCGGAGGTGTATCTTGCCCATGATGAACTCATGAATCGCGATGTGGCAATCAAAGTTGTCAGCAGTATGCATGCCGACTATATGGAGCGATTTCATCGTGAGGCAGAGGCTATTGGTCGGCTCAATCATGACCACATTCTGCCAGCGTATGATTATGGTGAGCAGGAGCCCTGGCATTACCTTGTGATGCCGCATATAGAGTACGGCACCCTGCGGGATCTACTGGCGCAGGGTCCATTATCGCTCGATCAAGTTGATGAGTTATTCACGCAAATTGCCAGTGGGATACAATTCGCGCACGATCAAGGCATCATTCATCGCGATATCAAACCCTCGAATATTCTCCTCCGTGATGAGCATTATACATATATAGCGGATTTCGGGCTGGCGAAATCGTTGGAGGGTGGCGATACGGTAACGCTTTCTGGTTCGTTGCTTGGTACGCCTGAATACATGGCACCAGAACTCGCGGATGGGCCAGCGACGACAAGCAGTGATATCTATGCATTGGGTGTATTGTTATACCAGATGGTAACAGGTCAGGTACCATTTAGCGGTGAGACGCCGATAGCAGTCTACTTCAAACAACTACGCGACGAACCACCGCTACCCTCGGAACTCAACCCGCAAATACCTCCATCAGTTGAGCATGTCATTTTACGCACGCTGGACAAAGACCCACGCCGCCGCTATCGAACCGCCGGGGCAGTCGCAGTCGCTTTTCACAGGGCACTCATGGCCCAGGAGTACGCCGACTATACGAACTATGCCGAACAAGAACCTGTTTACGAGGCAAGATCACTTGAACCACATATAGAATATAACAATATGCACGCGCAAAATGAGCTACTGCCGAATAATCCTTATGCTTCGCGGATGCCCGCACAGGAGGGCCGGTTGGTGCTACCTGGCGATCCATATGCGGCTCCGTCAGCAGCGCAGCCGGTGCGACGACGCCTTATTCGCCGTAGTTTTGGCCCAACACCCAATCTCAATCGCGTGCGCAAACGCTTTCGGCGATCACCGATACAGGGGAATGCAGTTGACCCGTTAACACCGTTGCCCATGCGCAAACCAATCGAGACAGAGGCAGAAATGCCAGTTGTGGAGCATGACCCTGTGCAAACACCGCCGCTTCGTCGTAGTTCACGTCGCTCTGAACGCCCGGCCCGCTCAGGTTCAATGCGACGCGCACGCACAGCTCCTGTACAACGGCGAAAACGCCTCAATCCTGTCACCATAGCCGGGTTGATTGGCGTCGGATTATTGCTGATGATCTCGATTCCGTTCTTCATTTTCTATAATCAAGCCAGCAAAAACGTGCAAATGCAGAATGCTACTGCCAACGCACAGGCCACTGCCAATGCGAGAACTTCAAGCTCTGAAGCAGAGGCAACGGCGACGGCAGACATAGCGGCGACGGCAACCAGTGGAGCATTGATCCTGGCCGATCCCCTGACAGCCAATATCAATGGACGCTGGAATACCGACGGAACACATTGCGTTTTT
>DATGJV010000555.1:0-5098 GCA_035295005.1 Ktedonobacteraceae bacterium
GGCATGAGCATTTTTCTCAACTCGCATCAACTTGCCGATGTCGAAGTTATCTGTGACCGCGTGGCGATTATTCACCGGGGCAAGTTGCTGAAAGTGGGGCCCCCCTCCTCGCTCTTCGATGAACCCATCACGCTGGATGTGCGGGTAAGCGATATCAGCGAGGAACTGCTGCGACGGCTTGGCACTGTTGCGCTTGCTGTGCAACGCGACCAGAACGACTCGCATAAACTGCTGGTTGAAGTGCAGGATGACGAGCAAACCGCCGATGTCGCCGCTACTATCCACGCTTGCGGAGCGCGGCTCTACACTCTCATGCCTCGTCGCCGCTCACTTGAACAACTCTTTTTACGCACGATTGACGATACGTCGGAACGTTAACGATAGAGGTGCAGGTCATGGGACTCTTATTAATCACGCGCTTTACCTTGCAAGAAGCAATACGCCGCAAACTGTTCCTGGCAATGACCATTCTCAGTGTATTATTGCTGATCCTGTTCACATTGTTGCTCAACTTCGCCATCCAACAAATTGGTGGCCCTGCTAACAATCCGGGTCAGTCCGCTTCACAACTACAACAAGGCGTTATCTTAGCAGGGGTGGCAGTATCATTTCCCGCGATGTGGCTTGTCTACCTGATTAGCGGTGCCTCGACCATCTTCTTGACCGTTGGCATGATTTCCGGCGAAATAGAAGCTGGCACCTTTGTCATCATTGTGCCAAAACCGATACGTCGTATAGAAATTATTCTTGGTAAATGGCTGGGTTATGCTCTGGTTTTGAGCATATATACCGCTCTCATGTCGTTGGCTTTCATGGGAATCATCAACTGGGTTACCGGTTATTTCCCCTCACAGGCGTGGAGCGTCATCGGTATGTTGGAATTAAGCATGCTCGTATTGCTGGCGCTCACTACTCTGTGTGGTGCTTTTGTCCCAACAGCAGCCAACGGCGCTATCGCCTTCATGCTCTTCATCAGCGCCTTTGTCTCCAGTATTGTACAGTTTGCCGTGCCGCAGGACAATCACGCGGTGCAAAATACCGTTACCTTCATCAACCTGCTCATACCCACGGACGCCATCTGGCACGGAGCATCATACTTCCTGATACCCAGTGCGATTTTAGCCGGAGTAGGGTCGGTCTCGCCGCGTGCCCTGGATACCCCTTTCACCTCAGCTTCGTCTATCGCCCCCGCACTCCTGCTCTGGGTCGCCGTTTACATCATCGTCTTACCCTTGCTCTCCTCAGCCCGTTTCCAACGCCGCGATTTGTAGGAACAATTATTTGTTCTAATGGCGCAGAAGCTGCCCGGCAGTTGATTTCTTGTTTGGCAGAGAATCATGGTATACTCCGAGAAACACCTGAATACAGGGGGAGAATATATCATGAATTCTTCATCGCTTTTTTCTTATCGTGCTATGGGCATAATCGTACACCCGCAAAGTAATCAAATCCTTTTATTTTCCGAGCAAGAAGGATGGTCCCTTCCTCAACTGGTATGGGAGGCAACAACGTATTCTCATTGGTCAGACGTAACCTTCCTCAATCGAGAAATGTGTCGATCCAACACCTTCGCGCTCTCGGTTGCCCTTATCTGCCTGTAGAGGGACTTGCTCAGCAGATTGATACGTTTCTCGCAGACACACCATCGCTTATGATGAATTCCCATGTTGGTCTGAACGAAGAGGACATTCTTCACCTCCAACATTTGTCCCCGCTTTTGCGTTCGATGTGCCAACAATTGGCCGATTCTCCTGTTCCTTATTCCCTTGAACATGGGGATTTCCATGACGAGAATATTGCGATGATTGGAACTGATCCTCTTTACTTCGACTGGACAGATAGCTGTATCGCACATCCCTTCTTCAGTTTGTATCCCTTTCTGCTGGGAATCGAAACGAAATGGCCTGATATTGCTCATATCAGGGAGCGTTTACGGGATGTGTATCTTCAACCCTGGGAACGCTATGCCTCAAAAGAGGAATTAGTAGCGATCTTTGAACTGGCACAAAAACTCGCACCGCTCTACCTTGCCTCCTCTACTCTTCGCTGATCATCTCGAAGATGGAGGCAAAGTGGGAAATGCGGCATGGAGTTCCCTACAATTTACAGATGTTGTTGGAGCGCATGCGTAGTGAAATGACGGAATCGTAGCCTTCACGCCTCGAAATCCTCTGGTGACGGATTGGGACTGGCCTTTCCGACGGATAGACTACATCTTCGTGCGTTGCGGTGACCACGGTGGCCCAACTCTCGAAATTTCCGCGTGCGCACGAATCTTCGATGAACCGATTGACGGTGTATGGGTGAGCGACCATTTCGGTATCGTTGCAGATCTCGCAGTGCCGACGCGACGTTCTGCTGTAAATGTTGAAATTCCATACTGAATAATCCTATTCTTCTTCGGCAAGCTTCTTCCTCTCACGCAGACTGTTGAGGCTGATAATGGAGCGCAACGACCCCCGAACTGAATGTCCTGGTATTCAAGAGCTTCAGAGTATTGACATCCATCTGTTCGAAGATGCGTGGCCCTTCTCCAAAGGTAAACGGAAACACGAGAATGCAGAACTCATCGATCAGCCCGGCTTGAAGCATCGTATGTGTCAGTTCTCCCACGCCATACTGCAGCAAACTCTTGCCCGGCTCTTTCTTGAGCTTCCTGATCTCCTCAACAACGCCCCCCTTTATGAGCCTGGCATTCCATTGAAGCGGCTCCTTCAGGGTTCGGGATGCGATATACTTGGGCATGCTGTTTATCCTATCCGCGTCTTTTCCTTGCCTGGTCGGCCAGACCCTGGCGAAGAACTCGTAGGTCTTCTGACCCATCAAGAGCGCGTCTGGCATGAACAAGAGGTCGTCGAGGTATTCCTGAACATCCGCGCTGTGGAGTGGGTAGTTCTGCTTCCAAAAATCCATATTCTCCCCGCCCATAGCTCCATCAACAGACACTTCAACTACTACAATTATTTTTCTCATGTTAGTTTTTCCTCCATTTGTTACACCATTTAAGGCGAGCCTTAGTCCGGAAAAGCCGCTGTACTCACACGGTTCTCCTTCAGTTGTTCATCGCTATTGCTAGTATAAATCAACGGAAGGACTTTGTCTTGTACAAAAACGACAGTTGCTCAGGACGGCTTTGCCGAAGGATTTGAGCAGGGGTTTGGCCTATGAAGTATTTCATCGACCGGGTCAGATGCGCCTGATCAAAATAACCCGCTTCGAGCATGGTATCGATAATCGAGACCCCTTGTTTTAAGAGAAGCGTTGCGTAGCGAGCGCGTTCAATTTGGCGAATCGTGTTCTGGGTGACTCCAGTTGATTGCACGAAACGACGCTGAACGGAGCGCAGGGAGAGATCTTTGAGTTGTCCTTGTAACGCAGCACCTACGATGGGCTCACACACCAGTAGACCCTCACGCACCAGCCAGTTGACAAAGGTGTCCGCATTCTCGTAGGTGGGAAATTGCCAGGAAGAGCCATCCAGCCAGACGGTTTTACTCGAAGCCTGTGGCAGGGTCAGGTCTCCATTCACAAGGTTTTTGGCAGGCAGGTGGGGCATAAACGTACCCAGTTTAAACAGAAGGCCGAACCACTCCATGTCGGTAGGACAATCACCGAGCGGCGTGGCTTTGGTCTCTGGACCTCGCACCGTCAGACTCATCTTGCCACTGTATGTGGTCACGACGATCTGCCAACGGCTCTCGGCAATAGAGAGAAAAGGGTCGGTTCCTTCACTATGGGCACGCCAGACCCTTTCGACAAAAGGCGAGTCCGAGAGCCGTTCATCATCAATGATATACATACTTCTACCTCCGCTGGGATGGAACAAGGCTTTCCTGCAGCTCTGCTGCAACCCACATTCTCTTCTTCCCACCAGAAGGATACCACAGGGAGAGACGTCATCAAAGAGCCACTTTTTGCTCTTCTTTCCAGACCATTTTCGCGCTATCAGTCGAGGTCTGCTCTGTTCAGATGGAAGGTTTGAGCCAGGTTCATCCGCGCATGATTGGGGAACTGATCAGATGTTCGGCGCGGTCTGCGTCCATCTGCGTCTTTCATGCTCTCTGCTTACCACCTTCCTGGATCCCTTGTCGCAGAAATCGGCAGTTTTTTGAGAATCACTGTTCAGCTTTTCCAATGGTCAGTCTTCTTCTCACATGCCCCTCTTGACAAATCTCATAATCAGAATCTCAAAAGGTCAGGCGATTGACGGGAAACGTGAGACAAAAGGAAGGGTTTATATGTAAGCTCGGAGAGGATGCGCTACCACGAAAAAAGCTCGCTGTGCAGTGAGCTTTTTTCATGGTGCGAGGTGGGGAGAGATGTTACGCTTTTTGACCCGTAATGTTCACGAGCCAGGGTATGCCAAATTTGTCGGTGAGCATGCCAAATGTATCACCCCATGGGGCTTTTTCGAGTGGCATGGTGACGGTGCCGCCGACCAAAAGCTTCTCGAAATAGCCTCGTAATTCTGCTTCGTTGTCACCGCTCAGTGACATGCTAAAGTTCGTCCCGGCTGTATACTCCATACGATTCGGCGTGTCGGAAGCCATAAATGTAATGCCGTTGTCAGCATCCAGCTGAGCGTGCATGACTTTGTTGTCTTCGCTCGGATCTTGAGACGCATGGTAGTCTTTGAAGGTACTCACCGCGAGTTTGCCACCAAAGACCGTTTGATAAAATTCCATGGCTTCGCGAGCGTTGTCTTTAAAGCTAAGGTATGGGTTCAGTTTGCTTTGCATAGTTCCTCCTCTTTGAGTATTGACGTGAGAGAGTTCCTTTTCATTATACATTACAATTGTGTTCCATATCTGGATGGTTAAGGCTGCTCAATACGGCTAAATGTCTGACGCCAGTGCCGCCATCTGCCCAAACAAATTGAGCGTGGAGGGCCGTTCCTGCTCACCACTCAGTTCGCGATAGATGGAGTTGATATTGACCGCCATTCGTTCGCGATCCGACCATGAAGAGAAGTGACCGGGTGGAATGTCTTTTGCTGCCTCCAACGAAGTCATGCCAGCCTCATATCGCTTGCGAGCCTCCGCATATATGTACTCAAAGTAGCCCTTAACCTCGTTCACGCCCTGTTTATCGGTGATAG
>DATGJV010000556.1:0-8791 GCA_035295005.1 Ktedonobacteraceae bacterium
CATTCCGTATCTCTTAGCAATCATTTTGATGCTGGTGGCATCGTACTTTTCCGACCGCACGCTTGAACGAAAGGCATATGTGTGGCCGTTCCTGATTGCCGGAGCGATTGCATTTTACATCTCGTACAGCATTGGTGCCTCGAACTTCTGGCTATCGTTCCTCTTCCTGGTAATCGCGGGTGGCTGTATGTATGCTCCCTATGGCCCATTTTTCGCCATCATACCGGAAATTCTGCCGCGCAACGCAGCAGGCGAGTCTATGGCGCTAATCAATAGCATGGGTGCGCTCGGTTCCTTTGTTGGCGCGTTCTTTGTCGGCTGGCTCAATGGCCTGGCACACGGCCCCGGAGTGGGCTTTATCTTCATGGCAGTCTCCCTCGTACTGGCAGCGATCTTCACCATTGCCGTCAGAATGCCGGTACTCCACCGTGTATCACAAACACAATCAGCAACCGGGTTGAGGAATACGGCTAGCAATCCAGTAAATCCGTAGGTAAATTATTGCCAGGGTCTGTGAAGCGAAGAATATATGTTATAATAACGCCTGTGGTATTATTGCGCCGCATCTCACCTGACCACAACAGTAGATCCACTCCATTCTAAAGAAGGATAGTTTATGGCAAAAAAAGCTTTTCGTTTCGGTGTTGTGACTGGCGGTCATACGTCACGTTCGACCTGGATTGCTCTGGCACAACGCGCCGAGGAACTGGGCTACTCCTCTCTGCTTCTACCAGATGTCCTGAGTACCCCTACAGCAACACTCACTGCAATGGCTGTGGCTGCCACCGCGACCACGAGGCTACGTGTCGGCAGCTATGTCATTGTGAATGATTATCGCAACCCTGCACTGCTCGCCAGAGAGATAGCAACGCTGGACTTGCTCTCCGATGGACGTGTAGAACTTGGACTGGGTGCGGGCAACTGGCCGCATGAATACCAGCAACTTGGTATTCCCTTTGACAGGCCAGGGGTGCGCGTATCTCGCTTTGCGGAAGGGCTGTCCATCATCAAACAGTTCTTTACCAGCGAAACCGTCAATTTCTCCGGCGAATACTATACGACAACTGTACTGCGCCCTATGCCCAGGCCGGTGCAGCAACCACATCCTCCCATTCTTATCGGCGGTTCGGGTCGCCGTATGCTGACTCTCGCGGCGCGTGAAGCCGATATCATTCTGCTCGTACCCCCGGTAGAGGAGAAAATTGATTGGATACGAGAGGCAGCGGGCGAGCGTTTTGAACACCTGGAATTCGGCAAGGCCGCCTTTGACATTGAAGTGACGGACAGTCCCGTCGCTGCTGCTTCCCCTTTCTCGGGGATGCCGGTAGTACCGCGCCCAATGACCACAGAGCAGACAGTAGAGCATCTATTGGGGCAACGCGAACATACAGGTGCCTCTTATATTCAGGTTCAGGAAAGACAGCTAGAGAATTTTGCCCCGGTGCTTGCTCGTCTGGCAGGAAAGTGACGACATGATTAACCTCAGTGAAGTTGGAGCCTCTGCCACAGACATTACCGATGCAGGGGTAGCGGTTACGTTCGGGGTATATTTGCCAGGGATTACGCAGGAAGCGGGCTATGAAGTGCTTGTGCGGGTGATGCACAAGGATGATCGCTTTGTGCTGGACAGTCAAACACTGGCTTTCTCGCTTGCGCCAATTGCCGGTTCGCCGAATAATCTCTGGCAAGCGAAAGTGACGATACCTGTGGTAGCTGGCACACATCTTGGGCTGGCTGGCAGCTATATCTATCATTATCAACTCCTGCAAACACTGGCTGGCAGCAGCACAAAACAGGTGGTGACAAACTGGTTCACCGACCCTTTCGCGCAGGCAACCTACGTGGGACCACTTTCCGCGTTTGCCACCCCCGGCTTTATCCCCGAATTTGTCTGGACTGATGGCGCATGGAAAACACCGGAACTGGAACAGCTTATCGTATATGAGATGCATGTTGAAGAGTTCAACAGCACCTTTGATGGTGTCGTCGAGCGGCTACCCTATCTCAAAAATCTGGGCGTCACCTGTCTGGAATTGATGCCAGTCACCAGTCTGAAGCTCGATTTTGACTGGGGCTACGGGCCATTGTACTATTTTGCGCCCAACGAACGTTGGGGCGACGCACAGGGATTGAAGGGATTGATTAATGCCTGTCATAATGCCGGGATCGCAGTTATTCTGGATGTTGTGTACCAGCATGTTGATCCGACGTTTCCGTATGCTATGGTCTATAGAAATGCTGGTTTGCCGAGTCCAATGATTGGCGGCAACGGCCCCTTTGGCCCAGAGATTGATTTCAGCAAGGAATTTTCCCGTGATTATGTCAAGTCGGTTAACTTCCACTGGCTCAACGAGTACCATGTGGACGGTTTCCGTTACGACGAAGTGACCGACCTTTACGATGGCCCCGCTGGCGTTCAATATGCCGAAATTGCGTATGAGACATATAACGAGTCGCTCAAAATTGCTCGCTTCACGCCTTCCGGCGGCACAGCCACAGGAGAATATAGCCGTATTATCCAGTGTCCTGAAGAATTAAATCTGCCGCAGGAAATTCTCAAAACGACTTATTCTAATGCCACATGGCAGGATGCGCTGCTCGATAAGGCCGAGGATATGGCGACGAACCACTACGTAGATGATGCCTTCGTCCACCTGCTGGATACGCGCTTTTCAGGCTACCCTGACACGAAAACGGTGCATGATATCGCTAACAATCCGGTAGATATGCCCGTTGCGCCATTCCAGTACTTCGATTCGCACGATCACAGTCAGCTTATTGCGTTTTTCGGCACACTCCCTGGAGATGTGCCATTCGGTGATAGAAGCAAATCGTATCAACTTCAGCCCTTCGCGATTGCGCTCTATACATGCGCTGGCATACCAATGCTCTGGCAGGGACAGGAGTTCGCGGACAATTATGTCCTGCCCAATGCTGGAAATGGGCGTATCTGTTACCGGCGCGATGTGCATTGGGAATACTATTTCGATGAATTCGGAGCGCCGCTCGCCCGCCTCTACCAGATACTGGGCAGCCTCCGCCACACATACCCGGCCCTGCGCAGTCGTGAATGTTATTACTACAATGTGCAATCTCGAACACAGGATGGCATTGTTGCTTACAGCAGACAATCCACCCCAACAGAGCAAATCGCTATCGTCGTCCTCAATTTTTCCGGTGTGCAACAAGCGATCTCATTGCCATTCCCAGTAACTGGAACGTACCGTGAGATGATTGATAATGATGTGCGCCAGACACCGTATGATATCGTTGTGAGCAGCGCAAATCAGGATGTGACTATTGGGGTGCCGTCGAATTATGGGTATGTGTTTGTGAGGTAAAGTTGACATTCTCCTCATTGACCAGTTCTATCAATCGGGCAAGCGTCTCTAACCGTTCGTCCAACGTTGCGCCATCTGGCTCGACACGCAGAGTGTTCACACCGGCAGCTTGATGTATGCGTATACGCTCGCGCACCATATCCTCGGTGCCTATGAGATTGGTCTTGAGTACCAACTCATCGGGAACACGGGTAGCGGCGGCATCGCGCTCGCCTTTGAGCCAGAGGTCTTGCACTTCGGCGGCAACGTCGGCGTAACCAGCGCGGCGGTACACGTCGTTGTAAAAGTTATGCGTCCGCGATCCCATCGCGCCAAGTGTGAAGGCGAGTCCTGGCTTGCGCGGAGGAATGAGTTGTTCAACATTGTCAGAAAAGGAGACGACCCCGGCGGATACTTGTAGATCAATATCGGCGAGAGAACGCCCGGCCTGTGTAGCGCCTGATGCAATCGGCTCAAAGAACATGGAGGCGTGTTCGGGTATAAAGGACGTGCCGAGCCAACCATCAGCGAGTTCGCCCGTCATTTCAAGACTCTTTGGGCCAAGTGTGGCGAGATAAATGGGCAGGTTGGGGCAAGGCCGAGCCACTGACTTCAGGGCTTTACCTTCGCCACCGGGAAGCGGCAAATCGTAGATATCGCCATGATATGCCAGGCGTTCGCCGCGAGTCGCTTTACGCACAATCTCAATCGTCTCTCGCATACGCTGGATGGGCCGCTCAAAACGCACACCGTGCCAGCCTTCCATTACCTGCGGGCCGCTTACGCCGAGGCCCAGGATAAAGCGGTCTTTTGACAACGATGCCAGTGTCATAGCAGTCATTGCCGTCAACGCGGGCGTACGTGTTCCAACTTGCATGATAGCGGAGCCAGGCCGAAGGCGCGTTGTTCTGGCCGCGAGGTAGGCCAGGGGAGTCGCGGCATCATAACCCCAGAACTCCGCAGTCCATGCCATCGCCACGCCAAGACGTTCAGCTTCAACCGCGTAGGTAACGGCTGGTTCCCAATCTCCATCAAGGGGGTTAAAACCAATTGCAACTTGCATAGTTGTCTCCTTCCACTATTCCTGAGCTAACGCCGTTGCGATTGCCTGCATCTGGCGCATATGGTCAAGCGCATGAACACGGGCAAACAGCAGCCATTCGCGCCAGTTCATGCGGCCAAATTCGCCGTGACCCCAGGTGATATCAATATGGGCCAGTGGGTCGGCCTGATGCACTACGGCAAATAATTGCTCACGCGACTGTTCGAGTTCAGCCAGCATTTCTTCCCGCGTGACTTCTACAGGGGCTGCTTCAATTCTATCAGAAACAGAAGGTGGTTGCTCGCCCTGCTCGATAATGGTACGAATAGATTGCTCTTCTAACGCCGCTATTTGACAGACATGTGCCAACACATCGGCGGCAGCCCACTCGCCATCCTGTGGCGGAGTGCGGAAATCCTCATCAGAGATGGTTGCTGTAGCGGCAAGGAATTGACGATGCGCATCCTGTAATGTCTCAACCAACTGTGCCGGTGTACGCTTCATCGCTTGACCGGCTAAATAACTGCGAACCCGCGCCACCTCTTCCCGGCGGGTTTCCTGCTTACTTTCACTCATAATACTCTTCCTTTCTCGCATTGAGAAATGTGAAATAGAACATCAAACACTTGACGGACGGACTGGATTCGATTATACTGTAAACAGACCGTTCGGTCTGAATTTAGTATAGCCGAACCAACCACATTCGTCAAGTATCATAAAACATTAGCACTTTTTTTGAGAACAAAACAGACCAACCGGTCTGATAATATATGAAGGGATATTCATCATGAGTGAAGAGCAAACAAAACGCAGTCGTACTATTACCTGGGACGATCCAACACCGGCTATCCAGGCAAGTAAAACGATGAGTGGGTTGCAATATTTGCAAGCGATCCAGATAGGAGACCTGCCAGCCGCACCGATAGCCAGTCTGTTGGGCCTGTGGATTGTCGAAGTAAGTGAAGGGCACGTTGTTTTTGCTGCTGAACCTGGGGAGTATGAATATAACCCGATTGGTACAGTGCATGGCGGTATTGCTGCCACGCTGCTAGATTCGGCAATGGGCTGCGCTGTTCATTCGACGCTTTCGGCAGGTACTGCCTATACCACGCTCGAACTCAAAGTCAACTACTTGCGTTCTATGACAGACAAAACTGGTGTTGTCTATTGTGAAGGGAAGGTTATTCATGTGGGTGGAAGAGTTGCGACAGCCGAAGGAAGATTAACGGATGCTTCGGGCAAGCTGTTAGCACATGGAACTACGACGTGTATTGTAATGCGACCTGGGCAATCTGGATAATCAAAGCGATAGCCCCGTTCTGAAGATTCTATACCATTCAGGCAAGCGAAAAAGAGAGGATATCAATGCGAAATACGATACCGTTGCCTCCTCAAACGGGCGAGATGTTCTTCATCCATGCAGGAAGCGCACGCTGCACCACCCTTGATACGCCGTCAGGACTATTGCTGTTACATGATAATTGTCCTTCGTCTCGTATAGAAGGTTTGCGGGCCGATAATGGATTACGGGCCTTCGCTCGACGGCCTGAGCGCGAACACCAGTTGTTGCTCAATATCGCGAAAAAGCCGGAGAACAAGTTGACGATTGCCAGTACACCTGATGGGATAATCATTGGCGAAGTCACGCTTGCGCCAGCAGATGCGCGGTGGGGCGATACGGAACATATCTACGAAGTAGCCATACAGGTGAGTGATGGTTGGCGTAGATGGGGTATCGCGCACGCGCTATTGGCTTTTGCGCTCGAATTTGATACACTGGAGCAGATGATTATTGTGGGCATGGGTCTTGACTGGCACTGGGATGTAGAAGGTCTGGGTCTCACCGTGTACCAGTACCGCGAGATGATAGCGAGATTGTTCGCGGCGTATGGTTTTAGTGAATATTTGACCACCGAGCCAAATATTCGCATGTCACCGGCAAACGTCTTTGTTGTTCGTATCGGCAAATATGTTGACCGAGATACCGTGAACACGTTTTTTGAACGCTTATTACAATCTGATACGCTGCCTGGGCTATGATAAGGAGCATTTGATGAGCAAAGGGACACAAACAAAAGAGATGATTCTGGAGCGATGCGCTCAACTGTTCAGTAAACAGGGTTACTTTGGCTCATCGCTCGCTGATATTATGCAAGAAACGGGACTCGAAAAGGGCGGCATCTACAACCATTTCAGCAGCAAGGAAGAACTGGCGCTGGAGTCATTTGACTATGCCTTCTCATTGCTCCAGCAGCGTATGCGGCTCGCGCTGGAAGGCAAAACGCACGCCGTTGAGCGTCTCTATGCTATCCTCGCCTACTTTCAAAGTTTGCTAGAAGAGCCTGTAATCGTTGGCGGCTGCCCCATCCTCAACACGGCAGTCGAGGCCGACGACGCCCAACCAGCCCTACGCGAACGCGCCTTGCACGCAATGGACAGCCTGAGTTCCACCATTGAGCGTATTGTCGCAAAAGGTATTAGAAAGCAGGAACTGCGCCCGGAGATTGATGTTGCCGCGTGTGCCACCCTCTTCGTTGCCACGCTAGAAGGTGCCGTCATGATGAGTAAACTCTACCGCGATACAGTGTACATGAAGCGGGCGGTTGAGCATTTGCGCTGGTATATTGATACACAAATGCGGGGGTGAAGCATCTCTATAGGAATTTCACGTTTTCTTGCTGCGAGCAGTTGCGACAAGAGCGATGTCCTTCTTCATTGAAAAAATCCTCTCTGAGAAGGGCATAGATTTTCAGGTCTCGAAATGCGCCTTTAGCAAAACGTTTCTGTCGGGCCACGCCCTCAAAGCGCATCCCTGCTTTTTCCATTACGCGGACAGAGGCAATGTTTTCACTCCAGGCGAATGTATCAATCCGATTGACCGTGGTTTGCGCAAACAGGTAGGCAATGACGGCACGTAAGGCTTCGGTTGCATAGCCTTTTCCCCAGTACTGCTTGCCCAGCAGATAGCCCACTGCTGCACGGTGATTTTCATCACTCCACTCTTCCATTTGAAACCTTCCAATGAAACGCTGATTTTCTTTCAGCACGATCGCCCATGAGAGCATAGTCTGTTCCTGATGCCGTTGGAATAGGATGTTCAGCATGTGCCTTGCCGATTCGAGCGAGGTTTCCTCAGAACGGCCAGCGTATCTGAATACCTCCGGGTCGGACTGACAGGCAAAGAAGTCCGTCGCATCCTCGGACGTGAGTTGCCGCAAAATGAGCCTTTCCGATTCTATAACAGGAAAAACAGCAAAGAGATTTTGTAATGACCTCATACGTTCCTCACCTCCTCCTGAGGAGACGACAAAAAATACACATTTCAACTATTGTCAACAAAGAATACCACAAACGCGACTTGTTTTTCGTATGGGAATGGGGTATGCTCTCTGCAATCAACACCTTCGGAAAGGCAGGGAGCAATGCATGTACAATGCGATTGAAGCGTGGCCCCGTAAGAAGCTACGAGAGCTTCAGGATGAGCAATTGCGCCGCATGGTTCATTATGTCTATGAACATGTCCCCTTTTATCGCACGATGTTCAACAATAAAGGTATTGAACCGGGGGACATTCGTTCAGTGGAGGACTTGCACACATTACCTTTCACCCGAAAGCAGGATTTGAAAGACCATTATCCCTTTGGCTTGCTGGCGGTACCACGTGAGCAGTTGATACGAGTTCATGCAAGCAGCGGCACCACGGGCAAAGCGACGATTGTGTGTTATACACGCAACGATATAGAGATGTTTTCCGAGGTGATGGCTCGTTCTTTTGTAGCGGCTGGCGCACGTCCAGGCATGCTGCTGCATAATGCCTATGGATATGGACTCTTCACGGGTGGACTTGGCACGCACTATGGCGGCGAAAAGCTGGGATTGACGGTAGTACCTGTTTCGGGTGGTATGACACAACGGCAGGTCACACTCATCCTTGATTTACGACCGGAAGTGATTTGCTGCACCCCTTCTTACGCGCAAACGCTGGGTGAAGAGTTTAAGAAGCTGGGTGTTTCACCTGATGAAATCAGCCTCAAATATGCGCTGCTGGGCGCGGAACCGTGGACAGATACGATTCGCACCGACGTTGACGCGGCCCTGGGAGTGCGCTCCACTAATATTTATGGCCTCAGTGAAGTGATCGGCCCAGGCGTCTCGCAAGAATGTATCGAGGCTCGCTCTGGTAGCCACATCTGGGAAGACCATTTTTACCCCGAAGTCGTGGATGCCACATCTGGCGAGCCACTCCCGGACGGGCAGGAAGGCGTGCTAGTCTTTACGCATTTGACCAGAGAAGCCATGCCACTTTTGCGCTACTGGACGAACGATATCACTTACCTGACGCACGAGACGTGTGCCTGTGGCAGAACGCATGTGAAAATGGGTGCCATCCGTGGTCGCTCGGACGATATGCTGATTGTACGCGGCGTCA
>DATGJV010000557.1:0-7438 GCA_035295005.1 Ktedonobacteraceae bacterium
GCGGCATACAAAAGCACGGCCTGGTCAAGGCTACCATGATGCTTCAAATCAGCCTGCTGATTGCCCTCAAGATGCGTTGTGTATAACCAGCGCGGCTCTGTACTCGGCGTGCGGAAAAACGACGTACGCCACGACTTTTCCATCGCTTCCTGCGCCCCCACTGTGCCATGTCGTTGCGGCGTACCCACCTGTACTGTCTGAAATATCCCCACCACTCCTACTGATGTTGTCATTCAATTGCTCCTACCTTGAAAGTTTGCTTGCAGCGTTTCTATGGACATTGTATCATCCGTTCAATTATCTCATACAATCAGGCAGTACGTATTACGTGTTACTATTGTCCTTCTACATAGTCTAAGGTAGAATATCTCCACGTAACAGACTTACTGATAGGAACAAAGAATGACTTCATCAATCACTGCATCGGTTCACCTTGCGCAAGTGTACGAAATACTGCTTGCCACCTATGGTGAACCTCAAAATGAACCCGATTATGATCCTCTGGGAGGATTAGTCGGCACTATTCTTTCGCAACATACCTCTGACATCAATTCAGGACGTGCCTACGATCAACTGATACAAACTTACCCAACATGGGAAGAGGTACGCGATGCACCAACCAATAAAGTGGCCGAGGCAATCCGCTCCGGGGGTCTGGCAAATATCAAAGCTCCGCGCATTCAAGATGCATTGCATACCCTCACAGAATGGCAACAGGATCAAGGCGGCACAAAAACACTCTCAGACTTCCTCTCCGACGAACTGGCAAAACGAACAGATGAAGAAGCGTGGCGCTACCTGCGCAGCATCTCCGGCGTGGGGCCTAAAACGGCGGCATGTGTCCTCATGTTCAATCTCAATCGAGCAGTAATGCCAGTTGATACGCACGTCCATCGTGTGAGCCGTCGGCTTGGCCTTATTGGTCCTAAAGTAAGCGCCGACCAGGCGCACGAACTTTTCGCGAAGGAGGTACCGCCTGAATGGGTCTACCCGTTGCATGTTAATCTGATTCGACACGGCAGACAGATTTGCCATGCGCAACGCCCCAAGTGTACAAGATGCCTGTTGTATTCTGAATGTGCATTTGTGGGAAGTGTGAATCCACAGGAAACGGCTATTGATGAGTAAGACTGCCTGAATGAGCAGCGAATTGTGAACTACAAAATATCCTCACAATATGCTATACTTTTCATAACACTTAGCCTCAATTGTATCGAAACATCCACAAATGGTACACGTAAAAACAAAGGGGGAAAGCAATGTCAAACTGGTTCGAGAACATAACCAAAACACTGGCTAACGAGACACTGCCACGACGGCAAGCCATCCGCCGTATCTCTGGCACCGTAGCAGGAGTAGTGCTGGCTTTCTGGTTGCCAGATCAGGCATTCGCTTCTAACGAGCAAAACCATAGTTGCCCATTTCCCGGTAGTTGCAGTGGTATACCCCCAGGGAATTGTGGCCTCAATAAGTACAACAATTGCTACTGTTTTCAGAAAATGGGCACCTCCTTCAAGCCAGTTTGCGGCTGTAACTCATACTGCTCTACCCTCACGTCTTGCGCCGCGAATACTCAATGCCCGTCAGGTTACGTCTGTATCACCAATGATGGTTGTGGGTGTACCACCGGTGTTTGTATTCTCAAGTGTACTCGAACATGTCAACTCGACTCTAACCGGACAGGTCGCACCGCAGCCTCAACCATCTAAACTTTTCTCATTCACAGGGGGAATGACTGGAAAGATTCCTGTGTAAAGCAATCTCAGGTAGAGTCCTATGTACAAGGGCACCTGTTAGATTGCTCTGGTTTCCTAATACTGGTCAGCAGTTGATTATGAACAAGGGGGAGAAATAATGGCAAACTGGTTCGAGAACATGACCAAAACGTTAGCCGGTGAAGCGTTGCCGCGACGACAGGCAATCTGGCGTATCTCTGGCACGGTAGTAGGAGCAGTGCTGGCTGCCTGGCTCCCTGGACAGGCGTCCGCCACAACCATCACTCATCGCTGCAGAAATGCTGGTAGTTGCAGCGGTATACCTCCAGGGCCATGTGGCACGAATATATACAACAATTGCTACTGCTTTCAGAAATTGGGTTACAACTTTAGGGGAGTTTGTGGCTGTAACCAATACTGTTCCAGCCTTCAGGCATGCAGCAGCCAGTCAGATTGTCCGTCAGGTTATGCCTGCCTCACCAACAATGGCTGCAGTTGCACTGGTGGAGTTTGTATTCTCAAGTGTACTCAGACGTGCCAGCTCGACTCTAACCAGACTGGTCGAAACGCAGCCTCGACCATTTAATTCTTTCACTCTCGCGGGGAAAATTGCTGGAATGATTCCCATATAAAGCAACCGCTGTTATAGCTCTGTGTGCCAGAGCATTTATCGGATTGCTCTGACTTCGTATTGCAAAGTAATCAGAAGATTGGGGGAAAATATGGTTACTCAAAAAATGCGCTTCTCTTCGTTCATCATGACGCTTATTTTATCGCTCTTGCTGTTCGGAGCAATGTCTGGGAGCGTTATAGCATCAACAGTATCCACCTGTGGCTCATGGAAGATCATTCCCAGTCCCAATCTCACCCGTAACAATAGCCTTGCCGCAGTAAGGGTTCTCTCTTCCAGCGACATTTGGGCCGTTGGACAGGTCTACCAAACACCCCACTCCACGGTAAGCCAAATCCTGACAGAACATTGGAACGGCATGCAGTGGAGCATCCTTACCAGTCCTCACTTTGGTGCTTCCAGCAGCCTTCTTGCCGTCACCGCCGTCTCTCCCAGTGATGTCTGGGCGGTTGGCTTTACCGGAACCAGAACGTTGGCCGAACACTGGAATGGTTCCTCCTGGCAGGTATTCTCCAGCCCCAGCACTGGGCAGAGCGACGTTCTAGAAGGCGTCCAGGCACTCTCCTCGAACAACGTTTGGGCGGTTGGCGTTACAAACAGCAGCAATGGCACCAGCAAGACGCTCATCGAACACTGGAATGGCACATTATGGAGTATTGTCAGTAGCCCCAATGTGGGAAGCGGGGATGACTTACATGCTATCGCAGCCCTTGCGCCCAACAATATCTGGGCGGTGGGAGATAACGACACCAGTACAGCGTTAACTGAACACTGGGATGGCTCACATTGGAACATCGTCCAGACCCCCAGTATAGGTATCTATGCCAGGCTGTCCTCTGTATCAGTCATCACATCTAACAATATCTGGGCAACAGGCTATGCCAACACCAGTGGTGGCTATAAAACTCTGGTTGAGCATTGGAATGGCACTGTCTGGAGTCCCATTACCAGCCCCAATCCCGGTCCTTATGATGACATGCTCAATGCCGTCTCCGCTATCTCTGCGAAGAACATCTGGGCAGTAGGTTCGTATAGAGATGCCAAACACATTTATACGAACATCCCTTTCGCGCTCCACTGGAATGGCTCAAAGTGGAGTGTTGTCAAAACGCCAAACCCTGGCTCTTATCTCTATTACCTTGCTGGATTGGCCCAGATTCCCGGTACTAACATGCTGTGGGCTGTTGGTAGCTGGCAATACCACAACCTGGCGACGGTAAAGACGCTCACCGAACTCTATTGTTAGTTCAGTGGATTGAATATAACTGAAAATGGAAGAGCAAGATCACGAGAGAAGGAAGCCTCGTCCCAGTTCATCTCGTGGATCAATGATAAATTCATGCCGTCCTGTGATGAATGCTCTACCACTTACTTGAGGGACAATCGCTTTGTATGGCCCGACCTGTGTATGTCCGACTACTCGCCCGGTGAACGTGCTGGCGGCCCCTAAAATGCTCTCAATAGTGATTTGTTGACCATCAGTTATATCACCCTTCGCGTAATGCAAGGCCACGCGGGCCGACACACCCGTCCCTGTGGGTGAGCGATCCACCTCGGCGTTCGCAAAGATGCAAACGTTGCGGCTATAATGGGCAAGGTCTTCGGGCGCATCGGTGAAAATTGTGCCATAGAGAAATCCCAGGTCCTCTTCAAGCGGATGTTTGACCGGCAAAACCGCGCTAACAGCTTTCGTAATCATATCTCCTGCCGCAGCAAGCAGGTGCGCCCGTTCCGGTGTAACGCTCAGCCCTAACTGTGCGGCAGGCAAGAAAGCATAGAATGCGCCGCCGAAGGCGACATCTACTGTCAGGCGTCCAAATTCTGGTACATCCAGTTCAATATCGCTGGCGTACAAGAACGATGGTACGTTCAAAAAAGAGACATATACGACCTGACCATTTTTATCCAGATGAGCAGTAGCTCGCACTAACCCCGCGGGAGTATCAAGATTGACGGGCGTCTGCTGGCCTTTCGCTGGCAAAGCGCCCGTATTTATGAGCGTAGTTACCAGCGCAATCACCCCATGCCCACACATCGTACTATACCCCTCGTTGTGCATGAACAGGACACCTAGATCTGCTTCGGGCGTCACTGGCCGGGTCAGGATACATCCATACATATCGCTGTGACCTCGCGGTTCCCACATCAACGCCTTACGAATATGATCGTAGTGCTGCTGCATATAGCGGCGGCGCTCAAGTATCGTGTCACCCTGTAATTCTGGCAACCCACCTGTAATAATCCGTAACGGCTCGCCAGCTGCATGGGCATCAACAGTAGTAATCACGGTCGCCTGTTGCGCAATATCAATCCGCTTCCAGTTCAGCTCCATTTGTTTCTCCTGTCTCAAAAATCTCTATGGTATAATGACAGAGGCCCACGCGATATAGAGGGCAAAGGTCTCCTGACCTCTCAGACTATCCAACAATACAAAGATACTATCACATCTATTTTCATACATGTAGAAAGAGAGAGCAACATGATTGACTTGCGCAGTGATACCGTCACATTGCCAACACCCGCTATGCGCGAGGCTATGGCGCGTGCGGAGGTGGGTGACGACGTGTATGGCGAAGACCCAACCATCAACAAGCTGCAGGAAATGGCGGCGGAAAGGCTGGGCAAAGAGGCGGCGATTTTCGTGCCAAGCGGCACCATGGGCAATGCTATTTCGGTGCTGGCACACGCGGGACGCGGTGAAGCGGTGATGGTGGGCAACCAGTCGCATATTTATCGTTACGAAGTTGGCGGCGCATCAACGCTGGGCGGCTCCCCCATGTATGTCCTACCAACGCAGGATAACGGCATGCTTGACCTCTATCAGGTGGAAATTGGCATTTCCGATGGCAGCGATGAACATAGTGCGCCAACGGCGTTACTTTGCATCGAGAATACGCACAATCGCTGCGGCGGGGCAGTACTGAACGTTGAACAGGTCGAGGCGTTATCAAAGCTTGCCCACGCTCACAATGTCGCTGTTCACATGGATGGAGCGCGAGTGTTCAATGCGGCTGTCGCACTTGGTATACCGGTCAGTACATTGGTATCTTCAGTGGACTCGGTGATGTTCTGCCTGTCAAAAGGCTTAAGCGCCCCCGTCGGTTCAATAGTGGTTGGCAGCCGGGCATTTATTCATAAGGCGCACCGCATGCGCAAATTGCTCGGCGGGGGCATGCGACAGGCAGGAGTACTGGCCGCCGCCGGTATCGTCGCTCTGGAACAGATGGTGGATCGCCTGGCCGAAGATCATGAAAATAGCAAGCGCCTTGCCTACGGGTTAGCGGATTTTCCACAAATTGACATTGACCCGTCACGGGTCGTTACCGATATTGTGAATTTCTCCGTGCAAAATGCACAGCAAGAAACGTTGAGCGAGGCAGAAACATTGCGCTTCCTGGAAAAGACACAAGCAAATGGCGTCCTCATGGGAACGATGGGTGAAGGGACTATTCGTGCCGTTACTCATTATGGCGTGACTTCCGACGATGTGGATAAAGCTCTCATCGGTATTCGCAAGGCATTGATTGAGATGCACATATAGACCCCGTACTCTTCCAGATGGCATGGTTAGTATATGCAGTAACGGTATGTTAACCACACCATCTGGCAGTTCCTCTGATTACAACTTATCAGTAGCCTGTTCGTAAGGTCAAGTAAAGAGTTATTATATTTCGGGTTCCAGGGAGGCGCTTCTATCATGCAACAAAAAAAAACCATCTTGCGTAGAGTCTCCATTGCCGTTGGAGCTTTTCTTATCAGTATTCCCCTTCTCGTCGCGATTTTAAACAATACCTATGATCCCCAGGGGGAAGCTTTCGTAATTCTAACCTTTCTGGTTTTCTGGACATTTACCATTGCACTTGTTTCGCAATCGCGTAAAGTTTTTTTCTGGGGCGCAGCGGTCATTGTGTGGTTACTGGGTTTCATGATAGCAATCATGGCAAATTCCCCTGTATGGCTCATGATACCTCTTGGTCTCTCCGTCATCCTCGGCTCATTATATTCTTCCATTGTCGGGCAGCACATACGACCAATGCCACATGAAGCATCACATCCACAACAACCCAATGGAACCGTCGTCAATAACTACATTTCAGTCTATACTCATCCTCAAGGCGCAACTCATACCTATCAGCAAGGATATCAGGGTACTCAACCTTCGCAGCCCATCCAACCTGTACAGCCTATCCACCCAACTGGCCCAATGTATGCCGAAGGGGAAAAATTGTACTCCTACCCCCATGCCCTGTATGAGCAACCGCAAGTGCAGTATCCACCTGAGAAACAACAATAGCACCATTTCAGGATACCCTTTGCAGGTATCCTGAAATGTTTTCTTTTTTTCGTGACGTGGACGATGTGACTTTCGACATAGCAGTCATTACAGGAAGCTATGTCTTACGACAGATACAAAACAGCAGGTGCATGTTCTATAATGAAGTAGCAACAGAACTTATTCATCGTCTTTTGCAAAAGGAGAAGGTATCATGCGCTATCGCAATCCACTGCGTGCAGCTACCGGCGGCATCTTTATTATTGGTCTTGCAATAGCTATTGCTCTTAGCAGCCAGTTTGGCGGCCACTGGTTTATTGCCATATTCTTCATTACCCTTGCCTGCACATCGTTCATTGGCTCGCTCAACTTTAACCGGCGGGGAGTCTACAGCGGGTCGTATGGCTTTGTCTGGCTGCTGGCGATCGCCCTGTTCTTTATCACCAACTCGTGGCTCTGGTTCTTGGTTGCCTGCGGTGCCTCAATTATCCTGGGTTCGCTATGGCGACCAATGATGCGGGGAGGATTTAGTCCCCGCCAGCCCTATTACCAGCAACCTTATCAACCCACTAACGAGCAACCACCAACCTACCAGCCATATAACCAGGGCTATCAACCACCAGTACAATCATCACCTGCCGCTTATCAGGAAGGTGGTCAGCAACACCCATATCCACAGCCACAAGAGCCGCAATATGAGCAACCACAGGTACAATATCCACAGGAGATGCCGCCACCACAACAGGGATAAGCGAAATTCATGGAGAGTTGTCAAGGTTTAGCGGCACAAAAAATTTGACACACGTCCTTTTCACGACA
>DATGJV010000558.1:0-2753 GCA_035295005.1 Ktedonobacteraceae bacterium
GCTGCGCTCAATTTGAATATGACCGACGAAGAGACAGAGCAGGAGATTGCCAAGTATCGTCGCAAGATTGAGGCGGGCGCACATTTTATCATGACACAGCCAATCTATGAGATGGCACCACTGTTGCGCTTCCTGGATCGGGCCGGAACACCACCGATACCCATCATCCTGGGCAGCATGCCATTGCACAGTTCTCGTCATGCCGAGTACCTGCACAACGAAGTTCCTGGCTTTTCCATCCCTGACGCTGTGCGGGCTCGTATGCGCAATGCTGGTGATCGCGGGCCGGAAGAAGGATTACGCATGGCCCAGGAATTACTGGCAGAGGCACGCCCATTCATACAGGGAGTCTACCTCGCCCCATCCTATGCTCGCTATGATATTGTCAACACCCTTGCGCGAATGCTGCGGGTACAACAAACCATCTGAACGGCCTTTTACACCGTGACAGGGTAAGTCCCCTGATAATACGGCGTGCCTTCAACTCACAACGTCGTGAGTTGAAGGCACGCCGTATTATCAGGGGACTTACCCCTAAAATACTAAATCCAATGCTGCTCAACGGCTTCCGCCACTACGCAAGCATAGGTTACGCCCTGGATACCGGCAAGTCGGTACTTTTCTATGCATCCTGCCAGCACTAGCACACCTGTTGTATGCAAATTCTGTCGTCTGCTATGTACTGCCATACGTAACAAGCACTCGGCAGCCAGTGCATTTTCGACCAGGGGTTGCTCACGCACGACGAGCCGTCCTTCTGCCTGTGGATTTTCTGGATAATCGTAAAACAATCCTGACTGCTCATCCAGCAGTTCCTGACACGCAAAGTGCATTAGAGCAATCGCTGTATCAAGATAACTGCGTTGTTCGCGCAATTCATAGGCATCAAGAAGCGCACGCGCCATCCACACCTGGTCAGCGAGTTGACCCGGCAACCCGGCATACCCGCCCAGAAAGTAATGACATATGCTGCCGTCACGATACACCATATGTTCACACAGCCAATCTAAGGCACGCAGAGCTATTGTTGCTAACTCCGGTTGTTGCAAAACACGAGATGCCAGTAGATAGGAAGAAATCATACGCGCATTCCACGCCGCGTAAACTGTCTTATCAATTGATGGCGATTCCCGCGAAGCTCGCGAGTAATTACCCGGCTCATAATATTCCTCGTCGGCGCTCTGGCTCCCACTAAAAACGCCCTCCGCTGGTTGACAGAGATAGGCGTTGATATAGCGAATAAGCTGTTCCGCGAGATTATACCAATCTTTCGATTGGCTGAGCTGCGCGGTCAAAAGCACTAAATGCAAAAGGGCCGCATTCTCATCGAGCATCTTTTCCGTGTGCGGCATACTCCAATCGCTGGCGGCGGAATAGCGAAAGAAACCACCCTCTTCTTTGTCCCATAACCCACCTTCAACCATCTGCTCCAACGAATAGGTTACCATCTCTAACATCTCTGCATGTCCCTGGCGTGCCAATAACACCAGCAGTTCCAATGCCTCCGCATGGGAAAACTTGAGATGTGGGTGAATGGTAAAGCCGCCATAGTCGGCATCGAACAAATCCCGCAATACCTCGCCAGCTTGTAGCGGGAGGTCTACTAAAGCCATGCGCTCTTCTTGCAGCAAGGGCCGCTGCCCTACGTGCGGAAGCGCCTGCGTCAGCTTATGCGTGAAACGGCGATCCTGTAAAGTCTGCACCTGCTCCGCGATTTCCAGGCGGTGTTCGCTGTAATAACGCCGGACATGCCCCAGGTAATAGAGCATCTGCCTGGGTGGCACATACACTCCACCCCAGAGAATCTCGCCTTCCGTTGAAAGCAATACCACACTGGGCCAACCATTCTGATTGTAGCGTTGATTCACGTCCGGGCGCAGGTCGCTATCTACACGAATTGGGATGTAATCACGGTTGAGGATTGTAATAATTGTATCCTCCGAAAGCGTGGTTTCATCCAGCAGATGGCACCATTGACACCACGAGGAAGTGATGAGCAGAAAAATTGGCTTATCTTGTTCGACAGCTTCTTGAAATGCGGCTTGCCCCCAGTGCCGCCAGTGAATACGGTCAGCTAAATGGGGATGGGGGGAAAAACGAAATGCCACCGACCCCGGTTCAGGTGTTTCCAAAGGATCGGCAGAGTCAGAGTAATCGGCGGCTACATTGCCGCTCATAAGCATCCTCCTTCAAGTCAGGCTCATTCTTCTTAAAACGGCTGCAATAAAGGACGCAACGACAGGTGAATACGGATGAACATACGCGACAGATGCAAAAAGAAGGGTCGTATCTTGTATTATACCATATTTTGAGCCATTATTCGAGGGTAAATTAGACGAATTGGCACAAAAATTATTGCGAGTACGCCTCCTCTGTGCTATACTGTACGTAACCATTGTACAACACTCATCAGGATACACATGTGCTACAAATATGAGTAACTGAGAGCAGAGCATCCTGAAAAAGTGTAATAGTAGAAAAGAACAGAAGGCGAAAGTTCAACACAAAGGGAGGTTTGGCCTATTAACAGGGATTTTCGGGGTAACGACCGTCAACGAGAGACACGGGTGAACGAACGCATACGCACACGTGAGGTCCGCTTGATTGATGAAAACGGAGAAATGGTCGGCGTCATGCCGCCAGGACGTGCGCTTGATATTGCACGAGAGCAGAATCTTGACCTTGTCGAGATATCACCCAATGCTAATCCACCTGTCTGTAAACTGATGGACTACGGTCGCTACAAGTATGAG
>DATGJV010000559.1:0-3121 GCA_035295005.1 Ktedonobacteraceae bacterium
AAATAACAATACAGGGAAAAATGCAGGGCATGTAGTACGCACTACATGCCCTGCATTTTTCCCTGTATTGCTTAACCCGTGTAACCCATCCTACTCATTCGGGGGAAATTGTAGCTTTTGGAGCATCCCTATACGTTCTGGTAAATGAGTACCGATAAAGGTTGACTAAAGATGCTTCACGTTCGTTCATATCATGTAGGTAGAAATACCGGTTACAATCGAATTGTGCCTCATCACACAGTCATCAATTTGAAATAGAGGTTGTCAATATTACGTGAGTACGGATTCAGCAGCATCTAATATTTCTGCTTCGTCATTATCAATACCAGATGCACAACAACACACTGAAAGCAACAGGACACAGAGCGATATTGCTCATCCTTCCCGGTGGAACTGGTACGACACAGGGTATCTTGTTCTGCTGGCGCTCCTTGTTGTCGTCATGGCATACCGCTTTACGCCCAATTTCTCTAGCGAGATAGCGGGCCAGTGGTGGGACCCTCTGCTCAACATGTGGACGCTTTCCTGGGATACCAACACCCTGCTGCATGCTCCAACTCACCTGTGGCAAGCTCAATTGCTGTACCCAAACAATCTCTCGCTCTCCTATTCAGAAAATTTGCTCGGTGAGGCGGTTATTTACGCACCCTTTTTTCTCATTACGCATAATCCAGTGGTGTCTTACAACATTACTTTTTACCTGATATTTCTGCTGTGTGGCGTCAACATGTACATCATGGCTCGTCACTATACCCATCGGTCTTTCGCGGCATTCGTGGCAGCATTGATTTTCGCGTTCGCGCCCTATCGCATTGGACAAATTGACCATATTCACATTATCGCGGGTGAGTGGATGCCCCTGGCATTCCTCTACCTTGACCTTTCACTTGAAAAAGGTCGCTGGCGGCACTGGATTCTGTTTGCCCTGTTCTATGCTTTACAACTGTTGAGCAGCGTTTATTACGGAATATTTCTCACCTATAGCCTGCTTGCCTTTGTTCTCATTCGCTATTTACGGCCCTTTATAAGCCAGTTACGGCAGCAAAAAGGCACATTTATCCGCACATTCATAAAGAAATGTATCCGACCGGCAATAGTATTTGCTGTCATGCTGACGTTTATTCTGCTGCTCATGGCTCCCTACCTCGCCTCACTCCATAATGGCTTTGCACGTTCTGTCGGTGAGGCAACCGGTTATTCAGCATTTATACGCGATTTCCTTTTCGCGGTACCTTTCAACTGGCTCTACGGCATCACAAATTACAACGGCACCTTGCTCTCCTATGACAGCGAACACTATCTGTTTCTCGGCGTGACCACTATCGCATTAACAGTTGCAGGCAGCATACTGGCACTCCGTCAAAAACAGTCAACATTTCGGGCTTATATGTGGACAGGAGTGATCGTATTACTCTTTGCCTTCGGCCCATTTTTGCAATATTCTACAGCGAGCGGTGGCCCATTTGTTGCAGCGGCCTCACGTCTGACCGGTTCCGTCGTATTACCGCCGAATCTCCCATATATCCCGATGCCGTGGTTTCTGGGATTTTACATTTTGCCCGGCCTTTCAGGGCTCCGTGTCCCTGCCCGCCTCATCGGTGTGTTACTCATTATGCTCGCAATCATGGCCGCCTATTGTGTGGCCTGGTTACAAAATAGCTGTAGTTCTACGGCTATAGGAAATGCAGAAGGCGTACAAAAAACACAAGCGAGCAAAGCGCCACCAGAATCTAAATTTGTCCCGTTGCGCATCTGGGCTATTCGTGGTGTATTACTACTCATTCCAATATTGCTATTACTGGAGGTTATCCCAGCGTATGTGCCTGTAACTTATGTTCCGACGGGGAATGCTATCCCTCCTGTCTATTCATGGCTAGCAACACACGGAGGCCAGCAGCCAATTGTCGAGTTGCCAATCACAACTGTAGATAGGAATTTTCCTCCAAAGGATGAGGCATGGTATGACTACTACGCCATCTATCACAGTCATCCCATCGTAGATGGTTGGAGCGGCTATCGTCCTCCTTTGACAGAACGCATTGCTGCGCTGCTCTATAATTTTCCTTCGCAGGATAGCCTGACAATTTTGAAAAAGTACCATATCACATATGTAGTTCTGCATTTACAACTCTATAGTCCAAACGTTGGAGCAAGTATACTGGCACAGGCGAAAGCGAATCCTGGGTTGCGGCAGGTCGCATCGTTTGGCAGTGATTCAGTCTGGCAGGTCATGAACCTCGGCATTGAATGCCGGGGCTTGGAGCAAGGTTCGCGTTGTTCCAAGCCTGAAACATGAGCAGACTCAGCCCGGCAACGGGCTCCGTTATCAGGGAGTGTTCAAGAACCTACCAGCGGGTGCGCGGCCAGCCTGCTGCTCTAGAACTTCTGCGTTAAACATCTGGAACGGGTGAAGGACGTGCGCAGAAGGGAGTTACCGCCTGATAACCTTGTCGAGGCCACCTTTACATGGGTAACCAGAGGCTCTGAAAGGAGCAATTCTACCAATGTCACACGTATTTGTCGTTGATGCGAACAGGAATCCGCTCAACCCGGTCCATTCAGGGTGGGCACGCCTGTTGCTCAGGCAGCAACAAGCGGCGGTGTTTCGCCGCTACCCGTTTACGATCATCTTGAAAACAATGCCGGAGCATGCAGAGGTTCATCCGCTCCGTTTGAAGATCGATCCGGGGAGTCAGACGACCGGGTTGGCGCTGGTCAATGATACCACCGGTGCCGTCGTCTTCGCGGCGGAACTGCGTCATCGCGGGCAAGCCATCAAGCATGCTCTGGAGCAACGCCGGGCGGTGCGCCGCAACCGGAGACAGCGCAAGACCCGCTACAGGAAAGCACGCTTTGCCAATCGCACACGGCGCACCGGCTGGCTTTCTCCTTCTCTGACCAGCAGGATTGCAAACATCGTGACCTGGGTGCAGCGTCTCAGGAGGCTAGCGCCTCTGACCGTCCTCTCGCAAGAACTGGTCAAGTTTGACGTGCAGCAGATGGATAATCCAGAGACAAGCGGTATGGAGTACCAGCAAGGGCAGCTTGCTGGCTATGAGATTCGAGAATATCTGCTCGAGAAATGGCAGCGAGCTTGTACCTATTGTGGGGTGCAGAATGT
>DATGJV010000560.1:0-2623 GCA_035295005.1 Ktedonobacteraceae bacterium
GTGCGGCTGAAGGTAAAAAAATCATACCGACTGCAAGATCGTCGGGGTTGGACAGCTTAATGCCCTGCGCCAGCAATTCCTCATAAAAAAGCGTGCGGGGAATGTGTGTGAGAAGGCCCGCGCCATCGCTCGTTTCGGCATCGGCGTCCTGTGCGCCGCGATGAGTCAGATTTGTCAGCGCCTCCAACGCGGTTTCAATCAAATGGTGGCTGGCTTCGCCGGAAATCTGTGCAAGGAAGCCTGTACCGCAGGCGTCATGTTCCCAGCGAGCGTCATACAGCGGGTACCGAGGGTCAGTAATAGCATGTCCCATAGGTAAGCAATCCTCCTAGAGAGATATAGTTCAGCAACAGGAGGCACCAGCACCGGGCCATTTCACGTTCGGCGATTCCGCGATGGTCGCCGAGGTCATTGATGGTTTGTGTTTTGTAGTCTCAAACGGATTGGATTATTGCAGCGACGTAATGTGAGGCAACATTGAATCGTGGGGAGCGACATGGCTCATAAGAAAACGGTCATTGTTTCTTGTAAAACAGAGTATAACATAAATGAGTGGGTGGGAACAAGGGTTTAGGAGGAGGGCTTCTCAAAAAACAGAGAGATGTGGAAAAATGAGCGAGTTCGCTCATTTTTCCACATCTCTCTGTTTTTTGAGAAGCCCTTATGGGCTACCTTTTACTTTTCAGCTATCTGTGTTTCCTGCCATAACCTCCGCTGGAATTGGAAGGGCAACACCTGGCCTGTGACCATTGTGAATGCCGTTGTTACCGTTGGAAGATGTGCCGATACTCGCGAGCGCATATTCGGGATAGGCTGTTGCGCCATGCTCGTGCAGATCGAGGCCCTCAAGTTCACCGGCAGCGGAGACACGGAGTATACCTGCATATTTGAGCGCGTACATTAACACGAACGAGACCGCGAGTGTTGCTGCTACCGTCACACCTGAACCCAGTGCTTGCGTGCCGAGTTGGGATAGGCCCCCGCCATAGAACAGGCCGGTCACGACGCTGCTTGTGTCGGGTCCGGTCGCGGTTGGCAATCCATAGGCTCCTGTTGCGAACAGACCAAGCGAGAGCGTTCCCCAGATACCCGCGACGAGATGAACGGGAACGGCACCGATGGGATCATCAATGCGTAAGTATTCCAGCGCATCCAGACCCCAGACTACCACAATCGCGGCACCAACCCCTATGAAGAAGGCCCCAACGGGATCAACCCAGTAACAGGGGCAGGTAATGGCAACCAGCCCTCCCAGGAATCCGTTGACGGTCAGACCCAGGTCCCACTTCTTATCTTTTGAACGAATGTAGGAGTAGAACAATGCCGTCAGACCTGCTGAACAGGCCGCGAGAGTTGTGTTGAACGATACACGTCCGATGCCCGCCGTATCCAGAGCCGAAAGCGTGCTACCCGGATTAAAGCCGTACCAACCAAACCACAGGATTAAGCCGCCGACAGCACCGATGACCAGATCATGGGCAGGCGGAGGGCCACCGCCATCGCGTTTGAATATGCGCCCCAATCGTGGGCCAAGCGCAATCGCGCCAGCCAGTGAAATGGCACCGCCGATACTATGAACCACCGTTGAGCCGGCAAAATCATGGAAATTAAGTAGAGCGAGCCAGCCATCAGGTCCCCATGTCCAGTGACCAATGATTGGATAGATGAAGCCAGTGACGCCAATGCTATAGAGGATATCACCCCAGAAACCGCACCGTCCAATCATAGCGCCTGATGTAATGGTTGAAGCGGTATCAGCAAAGGCGAATTGGAAGACCCAGAAGCCCAGTAGCGGTATACCAGTCGTCAGGTACGTTGGGCTAAGCCCCATTAGAAAGAAGCCGTGCGTGCCGATCCAGGGCGTGCCAGGTTCAAACATGAAGGCAAATCCCCATGCCCAGAACAATACTCCACAGATGCAAGTATCCGCAATGCCCTCTACCAGGATATTGACGGATTCGCGGGAACGGGCGAATCCGGCTTCGAGCATAACAAACCCGACTTGCATACAAAAGACGAGGAAAGCAGCAACCAGTGTCCAGACGGTGTTCACCGCGTTAATTGTTGGCGTGGCAACCGTCCCGCGAGAGGCCGCGTGTACTACGGCGGGGAGAACCAGCCACATGAGCGAGAGGACAAGGGCCATGCCCAGCAGTTTTCCTCCCATGTAGTAGGCGACGTTGCGCCGGATAAGGGGATCGCGCATGTTTGTGCGTAAGCGCGTCCAGGTAGTACGAAGAAGATTTGTCATCGTGCGATAGGTCCTTTCAGACAATAGTTGGATTACAGAAAACGGCCAGCTACTCTGCACTCGCCGTTTTTGTCGTATCGTCTTAGACACATTGCACAACGCTGAAGCCCTACAGATAGTATATCAGAAAGATCTGGTAGTAAAAATGAGAAAAGTGACGAATATCGTCAGAGGAATTTGTGCAATATACACAATATAATACGTCGGTAGGGAAAATAACGCATGTGGGCGAACACTTGAGATATGTAGTGTTCATACATTTTTTCCATCTTCACATGCTAACTTTCCTCGCCTGACAGTTTCTCAGTCAAGCATGGGATGTTTGTTATGCCATTGGGTTGCTTGCTGGAACGTACATGCTACATCCAAAAC
>DATGJV010000561.1:0-21196 GCA_035295005.1 Ktedonobacteraceae bacterium
GAAGGCAAGGGGATGCCGCTGCAATTTCGTGGTGCAGGTACCCCTGTACTGAACTGGCTGGAGTCGCTGCCCAAGACAACATTGGATGGCAGACCCTCGTTGTGGGTGACGTATGCTTCGGCATTAATGATGACCGGCCAACATACCGCCGTCGAAGAGAAACTCCAAGCGGCTGAAATAGCCCTGCAAGGCACCGAACCAGACAACAGGCCCCAAGACCTTGTCGGACGTATTGCCTCCATGCGGGCTACGGTGGCTGTTATTCAGCACGATGTAGAAACCATCATTACCCAGTCGCGCCGCGCCTTGGAGTATCTGCACCCCAGCAACTTGCCTGTCCGCACTGCCACTACCTGGACGCTGGGGTATGCCTATCAGCTCCAGGGGAACCGTGCCGCGGCCAGCCAGGCCTATAGCGAAGTTATCTCTATCGGTAAGTCGTCCGGGGATTCCATCTACACCCTGGCGGCTACCATAAATCTCGGTCAATTACAGGAAGCCGACAACCAGTTGTCTCTGGCGGCCGAGAGCTACCAGCGCAGCTTGCAACTGGCCGGTGATCCGCCGCAGCGGATGGCTTGCGAAGCGCATCTTGGCCTGGCCCGTGTCTTCTACGAATGGAATGACCTGGAGGCCGCCGAACGATACGGACAACAGAGTGCCCAACTGGCGCGGCAGATAACCGTCGACACCTTCGCTTCGTATGAGGTGTTGCTTGCACGCCTGAAACTGGCCCTGGGAGATGTGTCTGGCGCGGCCGCTGCTTTGGATGAAGCCGAAGCGTTCGTGCGCCGACATCGCTTCGTGTTTCGGATGCCTGATGTTGCTGCCGCACAGGTGCTTCTCTTGCTTCACCAGGGCCATCTGGCAGCAGCCGCTCACCTGGCACAGACGCACGACCTCCCTCTGAGCCAGGCCCGGGTCCACCTGGCTCAGGGCGACCCGTCCGCAGCCCTGGCGGTGCTGGAGCCATTGCGCAAACAAGCAGAGGCTAAGGGGTGGGCGGATGAACGACTCAAAGTGATGATACTCCAGGCGCTAGCTCTCCATATGCATGGCGAAAAGGACCAGGCTGTGCAGCTGCTCTGTGATGCGCTGGCGCTCGCCGCGCCGGGCGGCTTCATCCGCCTCTTTGTTGACGAAGGGCCGCCGATGGCGCACCTCTTGTCCCAGGCAGCGGCTCGTGGGATGCTGCCGGACTATACAGGGAAATTGCTGGCGGTATTGGAAGCGGATACGCAGAAGCGCGAAAGCACATCTTCTCTGCCCCTACCTGCCCAACTTGCTCAGCCCTTGATCGAGCCACTCAGCCCACGCGAGTTGGAAGTCCTCCATCTCATGGCTGCCGGACTCTCGAATCAAGAGATGTGCGAACGGCTGTTCCTCGCCTTGAGTACGGTGAAAGGACACAATCGGACTATCTTTGGCAAACTCCAGGTCCAACGGCGCACCGAAGCGGTCGCACGTGCCCGCGAGTTGGGTCTGTTGTAGTCTTGCCTGCACACGCGGGTATCTCAACTTCTCAGTACTCCCACAACACTCCTTTAGTATCTCTCTGTTCCTCCCGGAGAGAAGATAAAACAGTACCCCGAACACTCCTTTAGTATCTTCCTGTTTCTCCTGGAGAGAAGCTATACTCCTTGTATAGAAGATACACGACTGATACATGAAGCAAGTGGCACAGAAGGTTCTGACTTGCCACAAGAGGGATTGGGGCATGTCAAACGAAATCAACTCAGAAAGTGAAAAGGCTCAACCAATGGTCTATCAAATCAAGATCAAGGGTCATCTGGGTCGCGAGTGGACAAACTGGTTTGATGGCCTGACCCTCACGGCTCTCGGCAACGGCGATACGCTTCTAACTGGCCCGGTATTCGATCAGGCCGCGCTGCATGGATTACTCCGAAAAGTGCGTGATCTAGGAGTGCCATTGCTCTCGGTCAATCGCGTTGAGCCCGGCCAGGCCGAGGTGCCAGATGTCAATGAAACTCATTACTATCGTTCAAAAAAGGGAGGAGACACACATGAAAGCTAATGTTTTAGCAAAAGCTGATAACCCTGGAGGAACACGTATGAAGGCGGTTGTCTGCACAAAATACGGATCACCCGATGTTCTGAAACTTGAAGAGATCCAAAAGCCAACTCCAGGCGACGATGAAATCCTGGTGGAAGTTCATGCGGCATCCGTGAATTATTCTAACCTGATACTCGTGAGAGGAAAACCGTTCGCGGCCCGCCTGGGGTTCGGACTTCTAAAACCAAAACTCAAGATACCCGGAAGTGACATAGCGGGGCGAGTTGAAGCGGTTGGCCGAAACGTAATCCGGTTTCAGCCAGGTGACGAGGTATTCGGGGACTTATCCAACTGTGGTAGGGGCGGTTATGCCAGGTATGTATGTGTTCCTGAAAATGTATTGGCCCTGAAACCGGCCAATATATCGTTTGAGGAAGCAGCGGCAGTACCTGAAGCGGCACTCGTCGCACTGCAGGCTCTGCGTGACAAAGGACAGATTCAGGCGGGGCAAAAAGTTTTGATTTATGGTGCGTCTGGTGGCATCGGTACCTTTGCAGTGCAGATTGCCAAATACTTCGGGGCTGAAGTGACTGGCGTGTGCAGCACAAGGAATCTAGACATGGTGCGCTCGATTGGCGCGGATCATATCATTGATTACACGCAAGAAGATTTCGTCAAAAACGGACAGCGTTATGACCTGATTGTTGCCACTGCGGGATACCGTTCGATTTTCGATTACAAGCGTGCATTGAGTCCCAGGGGAATGTATGTCGCGACCGGAGGCTCCATGGCTCAAATCTTCCAGGGCCTGCTCATAGGACCCTGGATTTCAATGACCGGAAGGAAGAAAATGGGGAACTTGCTGGTGAAACCAAACAAGGATCTGGCTTTTATGAAAGAACTCATTGAAGCCGACAAAGTAAAACCCGTTATAGACAGACATTACCCGTTAAGTGAGGTCGCTGAAGCTCTTCGGTACTATGGAGAAGGGCACACCAGAGGAAAAGTCGTCATCACAGTGGAACAGAACAACGAAACCTCACTGTAAATCCCAACTCGTCTGAAAAAACGAAGTTTTATTGCGATGTCGCAAGAAAACATCGCAACAGAACTTGAAAAAGGAGAACACTAATGACACAAACGAAAACAAATATCACCTCATCTAAACGTATGAATAAGGAGGAGACACACATGAAAGCGATTATGTATCACACAGATGGTTCACCCGATATCCTTGAACTCAAAGAGGAAGACATGAACCCGAACAGAAGAACCGCCGTACTCGTGGGAGCGCTGTTCCTCATTTCGACCGCGACATTCATCCTCAGCAATGCGCTGATCTCACCGGTCGTGGGCTCCCACAACTTCCTGGCCGCTGTCGCCGACCACTCGCAACTCATGATCGCGGCGGCGCTGATTGCGCTCATCGAAGGGACCGCCACCGTCGGCATCGCGCTCGCGCTGTATCCGATCTTGAAACGGCAGCATCCGGCGCTCGCACTTGGCTACGCGGGCATGAGGATTGCGGAACTCGCCATAGCTGTCGTCGGTTTTGGTCTCGGTGGACTCTTGCTGGTGACCCTGAGTACAACGGCCGCAAACGGGACAACCAGTGAAACGCTCGGCACCCTTCTCGTCGCGCTGCGCCACTGGACACTGATGCTCGTCTACCTCTACACCGCCATCGGCGGCTTGATGCTGAGCTACATGCTGCTCAGGACCAGGCTCGTTCCCCAATGGTTATCGGTACTCGGTCTCATCGGCTACGTGGCCCTGCTGCTGGCAGCGGTGCTAGACATGCTGGGCCTTATCGACACGGTGGCTGGCCTGGGACTGGTCGGACTCGTTCCCGGAGGTCTGTTCGAATTCCTCCTGCCGATCTGGCTCTTCGCGAGGGGATTCAACTTGACCGCCAGTGACAGAATGCACGTCGCGCACATTAGCGACTAAACCTGGAATGCAGGACTTACGCCAATGACTTTATATGAAAGGATCGCGCCATGCCATCAGTGAATAGCAGTATGCAAGGGAAGGTCTGCATCGTGACTGGTGCCAATTCAGGTATCGGGAAGGCAACCGCGCTGGCGCTGGCACAGATGGGTGCCACCGTCGTGATGGTCTGCCGGGACCGTGCCAGAGGCGAGGAAGCCAGGGGCGAGATCACCACGAACAGCGGGAATAACGCGGTTGATCTCCTGCAAGCAGACCTGTCATCGCAACAGTCCATACGACAACTCGTGGAGAACTTTCAGCACCACTATACGCAATTGCATGTGCTGATCAATAATGCGGGAGCGGCCTTCCCTGGGCGGCGAGAAACCGTAGATGGATTGGAGATGACATTCGCCGTGAACTATCTGGCACCTTTCCTGCTGACAAATTTGCTGCTCGATATGCTCGAAGTCAGTGTGCCAGCACGAATTGTCAATGTCAGTTCTAATTCGCATGAAGCGGGCTACATTCAGATGGATGATTTGCAAGAAGAGAAACACTACAGGTCCATGCGTGTCTATGGGCAATCCAAGCTTGCTGTTGTGCTGTTCACCTATGAACTGGCACGCAGGCTGCAAAGAACAGGAGTGACGGCCAACTGCCTGCATCCTGGCTTCGTGGCGACGCATTTCGGGCAGAGGGATGTAGAGCCCGCCTTTCGCCTTCTCGTGAAGTTGATCGGGAGCTTTGGCACAAGCCCCGAAAAGGGAGCGAAAACATCAATCTACCTGGCCTCCTCACCCGAGGTGGAAGGCGTCACAGGCAAATACTTTGTGAAGAGCATTCCCAGACGGTCAGCTGTCATCTCCTATGATGAGTCGCTCCAGCGACAATTGTGGGAGCAGAGCGCAAAGCTGGTGAATGTGTAGGTAAGTCTCTGGGGGAGACAGCACCCGGCTCATAGTCAACTTTGGTAAACGATGCGCTTATCAACATTGGGTTCCCTGAGATTCGCGCTGGTTCGATAAGCCGGAATAGCTCATCTATTCTCCGATTCACCAAAGTGGGCTAGAGCCGTTTGATTAGTCAATCAACACCAATGCAAGGGAGTTATTTTTCTTTAAACAACGCCTTCTTGTACGTTATACAATACACATAGAACGCTCTTACAACATCAATATATTTGACAGAATTAGAAGGAGACAACATATGGGAACATTTTCTATAGCGGTCTTGCCGGGGGATGGCATTGGGCCGGAGGTGACGGAACAGGCGCTGGGGGTAATGACAGCTGTTGGCAAGCGGTTTGGGCATACGTTTCACACGACGAAGGCGCTGGTGGGAGTGGCGGCTATCAAGGCCGAGGGCAGTGCTATTTCTGATGAGACGATGGAATTGTGCCAGCACAGTGATGCTGTTTTATTTGGTGCAGTTGGTGGAGCAGCCCGTTATGAAGGGCCAAACTCGAAAGTGCAACCGGAACAGGCGCTCTTCCGGTTGCGCAAAGACTTACAATTGTACGCGAACCTGCGCCCAATTCGGCCTTTTGATGCGCTGCTCAATGCCTCTACGATCAAGGCCGATGTATTGCGGGGAACGGATTTGCTAGTAGTGCGCGAATTGACCGGCGGCCTGTATTATGGCAAGCCCAGCGAGATTCGCGAAACGGCACACGGCTATGAAGCGGTTGATACACTGATATATACCGAGGCCGAGATTGAGCGGATTGTGCGAACTGCCTTTGAACTGGCGCGAGGCCGTCACCAGAAAGTCACATCCGTTGATAAGGCGAATGTACTCAGTTCTTCGCGGCTCTGGCGGCGCGTTGCCGAGCGCGTTGCCGACGACTATCCGGATATTGCTTTTGACCAACTGCTGGTGGATGCATGTTCGATGCATCTTATCCGGCGACCAGCAAGCTTCGATGTGATTGTCACCGAGAATATGTTCGGCGATATTCTTACAGACGAGGCATCTATGCTGGCTGGCTCAATGGGCATGTTGCCGTCGGCAAGCCTGGGAACACGGCAAACGGCGCATGGGATATTCGGCCTCTACGAGCCAATTCATGGCACGGCTCCCGATATCACTGGACAGGACAAAGCCAATCCTATTGCTTCCATTGTCTCTCTCGCCCTCCTGTTTCGCTATTCGCTTAGCTTGAAAGACGAGGCTAACGCTATAGAAAGCACCGTTATGCACATTATCGAGGAGGGATATCGCACAGAAGATATCCGCGAAGAGGGGAAAAAGATTGTCGGAACGCACGAAATGGGTCGGTTGATCGCGGAAGCTATTGCTTAACCCATCATAACTTTGGGGCAAGGGCCTAGATTGCGCAGTCTGGCTTGCGCCTCCGCCAGTTGTCGGGAAATATCAGTTCCGACAACTGGCGGATCATCTGTACTTTGCAGCACTTGTTCCTGTTCCTGGGCGAGTTGTGCCTCAAGGGTTGCTATCTCATCCAACAAATATTGTCGGAGAGCGTACCAGCGTGTTACCGCTCGTTCAACACCCATTGTTACACCTCTACTCCTCTATGAATGAGCAATTTTAACGGGTCGGCGCTCCATAGACAAGTGAGTTGAGCGTGCCGATGAGTTCACCATCCTGGTAGGGTTTGACGACATAGCCACTGGCTCCAAGCTGCATGGCACGTTGTTGATGCTTTCCTGCCGCACGAGAGGTCAGGACGACAAGTGGCAACGTGCGGTATTGTTCCTGGGCACGCACGGTCGCTATCAGTTCATAGCCATCCATGCGGGGCATCTCGATATCGAGTAAGACAGCAGCAGGGGTTTCACGCGAGATCATTTCCAGTGCCTCAACGCCATCACGAGCCATCTGCACTTCCCAACCATGCTGCTTCAACATGCTACTGACGACGCGACGAACGCTGGGGCTATCATCCACCACCAGTACATGTTTGCTACGATCTGGTTGTGAAACAGATACAGGGGGTTGCATTGCCGTAGCTTCAGGCTGGCCTGGCTGATTGTGCCAACTTTGAGTGGTGGGACGTGGTGCCGCATGCGACGCAGGCACAACAAACCCTTCACGCAAGGCAGTGTTCATTGAAAGACCTGCATTACGGGTAATTGCCTTGTTTTGTGTCGAGAGTAATTCCAGCAACTCCAGCACGAGAACAACACGCCCATTGCCCATCACCGTACCACCAGCGATACCGCGAACATTGCGTAGATGCGGCCCCAGATTTTTCATCACAACATCAAGTTTGCCTCTAATTTCGTCTACGACCAGTGCGACCCGGTAACCGCCGGTATTCACGAACAGCAACTGCGCTTTTTCGTTCACACTATTTACGGGCAAGGAGAGCAATTGAGAAAGCATCGTCAAGGGATAACGATCATTCTGCACAATAACGGCAGGTTGCCCACTAACAGTCGTGTGCTTGAAGTTGTCCAGCCGCCCGATGGCTTCAACCATGACGGTAGGAATAGCAAACTGTTCGCCCCCGGCACGCACCATCATGGCACCCTGAATTGCCAGGCTGGTCGGGAACTTCATCGTAAATGCAGTTCCTTGTCCTGGTGTTGATTCAACTTCAAGTGTACCTCTCAGACGAGATACGCTATCGCGCACCACGTCGAGACCAACGCCGCGACCACTTTCTTCGCTCAAAACCTCGGCAGTCGAAAAACCGGGTTGGAAAATGAAATCAATCACATCATTATCACTGAGCGCCTTGTCAGGGCGAACCAATCCACGTGCAATAGCGGCGTTGCGTACATTTTCTGGATCTATCCCTTTTCCATCATCACGCACCGTAATCACAACCTGATTGCCTTCATAAGCGGCGGAAAGTTTGATATGGCCGACTGGCTGTTTGCCATTCCGCACACGTACATCCGGCGTTTCAAGCGCGTGGTTTACCGCGTTACGCATAAGGTGCAGCAAAGGGCCAGCAATTTCCTCGTAAACCGTGCGATCAACTTCCGTCTCCTCCCCTTCAAGTAAGAACTCAAACTCCTTGTGTTGTTTGAGGGCAACGGAGCGGGCTGCCCGGTAGAGACGCGGTGTCATGGTCGAAAGCGGCACCAACCGCGCCTTCATCAAACGATCCTGGAAGGTTGTATTCAGCCGATTCTCACGGGCGAAAACGCCTTCACATTCGCGAATGACGACTTCCATTTCCGTACCGAGAGTAGACATATCGGAGACCGTTTCGCTTAAACCACGCGCAAGCTGGTGAAATTCCGTATAGCGGTCGAGTTCCAGTTCGTCAAAATCAGCAAGGTGTTCAGGTTCGACACGGCCTTTGTTGCCATTCCCATTCAAGCTGCGATTCCCTTCGCCTGGCATCACCTGTACAGAATGTCCGCTTGGCAAGGTTGCGGCTTCAAAGCGGCTTTCTAGTTTCTGCCCGACATCTCGTAAGCGGTTGCTGCTGACGCCTACATCTGAGACAAGGCGTATCAGACGCTCGATACGTTCTTCGAGAATACTCCGATTGACAAGCAGTTCACCGAAAAGGTTCACCAGTTCGTCAAGTTTTTGCAGTCGGACACGAACGCTCAAATCACCGCGATTGGCCCGTTGTGCGTTTGTTTCTGCGGTCTGCCCACCGGCAACAATGTTAGCTACTGATGCTTCCAGATCATCAGAGGCATCAATATCGGCATCTATTTCCTCGTCGAGTGAAACCAACGATGTACTCTGCTCACCCAATAAGGTCTCGTATCGTTTGCGCAGGATTTGTACTTTCCCATCTTCATTCTGGGAATCCGTTCCATTGCTAGTAATAAGTTGGTCAAGCGTCTCCGCAGTATCCAGAATCAAGCCCAGCACAGAAGGAGAAACGGCAGTAGTACCCTCAATGATGCTTTCGAGCAAATCTTCTGAGATATGCGAAAGTTCGGCAATGGCACGGAATCCCATCATACCAGCAGCGCCTTTGAGAGTATGAGTTGCACGCCGAATACCTTGAATGAGATCACGGTTTGATGGGTCTTTCTCAAGGGCAGCAACATGGAAGCTAATGGTTTGTAGATGCTCTTCGGCTTCCAGACGGAAGATATCAGCAGCCTCTTCGCCAAAATCCCCGCTATACGCAGAACCTTGTGTGGAAGACAGCGAAGATACACTATGTTCCTTAACCCCAGGCTGCGGTAGCGGTGGTGGCACCATAGCGTCAGAGGAAGGTTGGAATACTGATTGCTGAGATGGGACCAGCTGGGATGTCGTGTTTACGGCTTTTAGGGACGCAGGTGATGCTTGCGCCTGGTGTGTTGATGCTGATGGCTCCAACTCCGTCAACCCGGCGGCCAACCGGGCTTGATCGGCAAAATTCGAGATACGTGGTGCCGTAGGGGTTGGAGGAACCAGCGATTGCACCGGCACATTTGACATATCAACATCGCCGGTAGTAATTTGGCTCAGGAATTCTTGCCGGACCTGAATTTCTATTTCACTACGCAGTCGTGCTTCAATTGCGGCCAGCGATTCGGCATTGTCAAGCCCTATGACAGATTCTTGCAATTGTCGTTTGGCCTCGAATTCCTGACGCATTTCACGCCGTATCTGTTGCTCTAACTCGTGGCGATTTGCAAGCGTAAGCGGGCGCGATTCATACTCGTGTTGTAGCTCCTCGCGCAACTGAGCCTCAATTTCGGCACGGATTGCTGCCGGATCGCCCCGTCGTTCAAAGGTGACACGCTCACGTAGCGCATCTGCTTCGCGAGCGGTCTGCATCTCCCACGCGGACCAACCGGGATCGTGTTTGAACATACCGGCAGTTGTATCCGATTGAAGTTGCTCAAAAGCTTTGCCGCAAGCTTCAATAGACCCCTGCAATTGCTGTACCAGTGCCTGTATCTGCTCATCGGTCATCTCAACGCCGTTGGTAATCTGAGCCAACAGGTCAAAGACTTTTTTCAATTTTGTATTTGCCACCCACATGACCGAGAGTGGGAGAAAGCGCCGGACATGTTCCGGGCTATTGCGCAAATTCAAACCCATCGCCTGCCCCGCCCAGTCTTCCATACGTTCGAGGGCATCTTTTGAGCCATCGAGGAAACCTTTAAATTCAGCGCGTTGGGCTTCGATAACTGACATCGCTATGCGTAATTGCTGAAGCATCTCTTGTAAGGAAGATGTCTGTAATGAGAGCGAGTGTGCCTCTTGCTGCATATCTCCATAGACATGCGAGAATACACTTTGATAGGCGGTTCCAACTTCAGCAATGTGCGTCTCTGAAGGATTGGCGGGGAAATGCTCACCCGCTTGTGAGTCAGAGGAAGCACTTGAGATTTGATACTCAGTTTCGTCCTCAAGCGGTAGAGGAGTTGCAGCAGATGGCTGTTCACCCGCGTTCCATACATTTGACATTGGGATAGTAGGTTGCTGGGCCACTGGTTGTTGCATCATGGCCGCCAGTATTTCAAGAGAACCAGAACTCTGCGGAGCTTCCAGTGGAGGGGCGTCATATTGTTGTTCTTGTTGCTCCTCCTGGATAGAAGGTGGCCCGGTAAATGCGGAGGACGCAATATCTTCCGGCCAGACCGCACCTTCGCCTTCACCCGTATCAGTCGTAAAGCTGGGTGTACGGAAAGAGGCAAGGACTTCATCAAGAGTGGGCATGGATGACGATTGAGCAATGTTCTGTTGTTCTAGTAAAGCTGCAGATGGCTCAAGTTGCTCAGTCGTGCTAGCGCCTTCGGATGAATTTTGTGCAAGAGAATCCAGGGTTGCGCGATACTGCACGTAGTCTGCATCATCTTCGACAATAACGGCATTCTCATCAATGCCTTCGCGTACTCCCTGCAAAAGGCGATGCAACCTTCCCAGGGAACGTTGCAACAGACCGATAGTTGGAGCATCAAGCGGGGCAATACCGTCCAATGCATCGCACAGGATATCCTCCATACCATGAGCGACATGCGAAAGGCCGGAGAAATCCATCATAGAAGCAGACCCACCAATCGTATGAGTACGACGGTACGTTTCCTCAAGAGCCTCCATGTCGCCAGGTGAGTGTGCCAGACGCTCAAGGTTTGCCTCTATTTCCGGCAAATAGCTATTCACCTCTTCGATAAACGAATCGAGGACAGATAGTTTATCAAATGTATTCGACATGCTGCGCGTACTCACTTATTCTAGTTTCACATTGCGCGTTCCGTTTGACATATTCCACTTGTACAGGCAATTCCGGTGGAAATTTACTTCCACAAGAATAAACGTCGCTACTGCCGGATACCCGTGTAAAATATCCGGCAGAATGTAAAACTCAGTTTGCTACTGACCAAATTGACCATTTCCGGGGAAAGGTGTTTGATCTTGTCCAAATGACTGTTGTTGACTATTACCTGGGTTACCGAAGTTGGCGGGCCGACGTGGACGCGGAGCCTGTGGGTATCCTGGCTGCTTCTGCTGCAATGGTCCAGAATTCGCAGACTGCGAATGAGGTGCCTGGCCTGTCGGTGGAAAGAACGATTGCCCCTGTCCACCGCCAAATTCTTGTTGGCCCTCAAAGCCGCCAAATTCGCCAAAGCCGCCTTGACTATGATATGATCCTTGATTGTCGAATCCCTGCTGGCTCTCGTAGCCGCCCTGGCTGCCAAACGGCGCTTGAGGTTGCCCACCAAACCCCGGCTGACTCTCAAAACCACCCTGGTTACCAAATGGTGCCGGGGATGGTCCGCCAAACCCTGACTGGCTCTCGTAGCTGCCCTGGTTGCCAAATGGCGCTTGAGATTGCCCACCAAACCCCGGCTGACCCTCAAAACCACCCTGATTGCTAAACGGCGATTGCCCATTAAAACCTTGCTGGTCCCCAAAGCCGGATTGGTTGCCAAAGTTGGGCGAACTGCCAAACGGTTGAGAACTAAAACCAGGTTGACTGGCGAAATCTTGCTGATTACTCGAACCAAATTGCCCATTGCCATTGCGCGTCGTCATAGCTACCAACGAACCAGAGGAGTTACCCCGCTCTGGCAACGGTGGGAAAGTTCCGTTGAAATTCTGTCCCCACTCGTTAGCATTCCCTGCTCCCGATGGCAGCGCCGGGGGATAGAATTGATTGCCATTACCCAGTTCAGTTACCGATGTCATGCCAGGGAACGTTCCCAACATATCGTTGCCGCGATCTGGCAAGCGGAAGGTAGACACAGACGAACGTAACTGATCCGCTAATTCGGCAAGATAGGTGACACTTGCCGCAGCTTCCTGGGTACCAAAGTTTGTTTGACGAGTGATTTCTGATATTTGCCCCATTGCTACTGCGACCGCTTCGGAGACCGATGTTTGATCATTCGCGGCGCGGGCAATGCTTTCAATCATTTGCGCCTGGCGTTCTACAGCGTTATAAATGGAATTGAGCGCGTGTCCTGCTTCGTCAGCAAGTTGGGAACCTTTCACAACTTCCTGAGTGCTATCTTCCATAGCTACGACCGCTTCGTAGGTATCGCCCTGAATACTCTTGACAAGCGTATCAATACGCTTTGTGGATTCGGTAGAACGTTCAGCGAGTAGGCGGATTTCATCGGCAACGACTGCGAAACCGCGTCCATGCTCACCGGCCATAGCGGACTGAATAGCCGCGTTAAGAGCAAGCAGGTTAGTTTGATCGGCAATATCTTCAATGATACGCACAATTTCCCCGATTTCATTTGAACGTTCGCCGAGGCGCTTGATCTTTTTCGAGGTCTCCTGAACATTTTCGCGAATGAGCATCATGCCGTCAATGGTCTGGCGCACAGACTGTTGGCCGTTATTGGCATGGTGGAGGGCTTCCTGGGCCACGTCGGCACTCAACTGTGCATTGCGTGCAACGTTCTGAATGAATATAGCGAGTGCTTCAACGGCCTCGGTGGTCTGCGAAATCTGAGCCACCTGCGTCTCAGAAGCCTGGGCCAATTCAGCCGAACCGTCAAGAATGCGACGAGTGGCATTGGTGACCTGTACCGCCGTGGATTGGACACGTCCCACAACCTTCGCAAGCTCTTCGATCATGTAGTTGAAGGAGTCAGCCAGCACACCAAGAGTGTCCGGCGTTACCTCGGCCTGCACGCGCAAGTCACCATCACCGACGGCGCTTACCTCTTGCAGGAGTTTCTCAATCTGTGCTTGCAGTGCTGAAGCGTCGCCACTCCCACTGCTATAACTTGTGCCGCTCTGAGCAGGAGTTCCCTGGCTGTCAAGAAGTGTGTTCAGCGACATGGAGAGCATGGCGAACTCGTCATCGCCACTCACCGCAGCACGAACGGTGCGGTCGCCGCCGGCATAATCACGACACACATCAACCAGTCCAAGTAAGCGATCCTGGATTCTGCGCTGAATAACATAGTTGATAGACAACACAGCTAATAAAACAATGATTGCGCATGCAACAACACTCAACACAAAAGTGGTTGCGGCATTGCCGGTGATTTGCGCTGTGGCAATGAAACCAAGCACAGCAATCACGGCAACTGGGATGGCAGTTGAGGCAACCAGTCCAAACCGTAGTAGTGTGCTAACGGTCATTCCGCCTCTGTTGCGATCAGGATTCATCCGCCGGGCCTCCTGTTTGAAAAATACATCTAAGTTTTCGAGCGACCACAATGTTGTCAAATACCAGGATACGGTGGAAGCGACCGGAGCAGTGAAGCATGCTCTCGGCAGCATGGTCGCGTTATTTTATAGTATCGCCCGTCTAGAGTTCTTCTGAGTAGCGTTGCATCTTGTCAGAAAAAAGCAGACGTGCGGCATCCAGCAACACAATTCCTCGCCTGTTATCGAGCAGTGCATAGCCAGAGGCATAGGGCATGGCCCACTGCGGAATGCCAGCCTGGCGCGTGCCGACCTCGACGATAGCAGAAGTTGGAACTGGTACCATGTCGCTGACGCCATCAACTACCAGGCAAATCACCATCTCGTTGTACTGCACCGATAAGAGGCGAGTACGCGGATTGTACGGAAGCTGTTCCATTTCGAGGAAAGCGCGTAAGTCCACCACCGAGGCAATGGAACCGCGCAAGTTAATGACGCCTCTGACCCAGACTGAGACATTGGGTACGGGAGTCACATCTACAAGCCGTTCCACGCCTTGAATATGTTCTGCCTTCATAGCAAATTCACGCTCAAAGAGCGTAAAAACCAGGTATTGCTCACCTGTCGCACTGGCAGGGGCAGGAGCAGTTGCAACTCCATCGGGGCGAGCTTGCCCAGCCTGCCCTAATTGAGCAAGTTGCATCTGCATTGCTGTTATAGAGGAAGCACGAGCATTTTGTCGTGTTCTTTGTTCTTCGCTAGCCACAAGCCACTCCGATGGGACACGTACCGGGATATACAGGGTTCCGGGTCCCTAAAAATTCTGAACGGGACATTGTAGAAGTAGATGGGCAACTATTGAGAATCATACCCACCACAGGCGTTGTCTTCTCTACACAAGGCTGCGCACGCTTGCTACGAGTTCATCGCCATTGAACGGTTTCGTCATGTATAAATCCGCGCCCTGTCTCAATCCCCAGGACTTATCCAACGGGGTATTCTTGCTGGTAAGCAAGATAATCGGAATGTGCCGACTGATTTCCGAGTTTTTGAGTTTGCGACACAATTGAAAACCGTTTTGCTTCGGTAGTACAACATCAAGTACGATACACTGCGGACGTTCTTTAAAAACTTTTTCGACGGCTTCATCGCCATCTACAGCAGTCACTACTTCAAAGCCACTATTGCGTAATGGAGTAGCGATCATAGTAAGTTCAGTCCAACTATCATCCACAACCAGTATCTTTTGCCCAGGCATATTATACCTCTCTGATAGGTCAACCACGCCAGTGTAATGGGAAAAAAAGGCTATTTCACCGACGCACCTTTACCTGTTTCTTGCAGGTAAAGCGTATACACACCCTAGCCACGACGTCGCAGACGCTGACGCGGCCCCTCAATTTGACGGGGCGTCCGCTCTTCCCAGTTAGCAAGATGCTTTTTCACGGTTTGCACCAGTTCAACGGAGTCAAAAGGCTTCGTCAGATATTCTGTAGAACCGGCAAGCTTTCCTCGCATCTTGTCAAACAATCCATCCTTCCCACTGAGCATAATAATCGGTATTTGACGAAACTGCAAGTTTTTACGTATTATCTGGCAAATATGGTACCCATCCATCCGCGGCAGCTGAATATCAAGAAGAATAACAGCCGGTAATTCGTCCGCAACGGAGGTAAGCGCACTCAATCCATCGCCCGCGGTAATCACGCGAATATGCTCTCGTTGCAGAGTCATTTGAACGATCTTGCGGACAGTTGGACTGTCATCCACAACTAATACAGTCGGCACAGGACCCATTTATATTGACCTCCTTTGTGAATCAGGAGACCAGAACGGCCCCCCATCAGAATTCTGGACAGGATTCCAACCTTGCGCGTTGCCTCTTGTTTCCGGCATGCTCCTGGGCTCAGTAGGATACACTCCAGGGATGCTTAATTGTTGTGAGTCACGCCCACGGTTCGCCTGTGTGTTACGGTAGGCTCGATACACCTGGTATTGTTGAATTTCCGAATCTATTTCCGTGAGAAATGCCTTCCATACGGTATTCAGTTGACGCCCGGTATGGGAATTGCCCACTTCATCGCGCAGTAATTCCGCAAATACCATGCGCAGGAACGCCGCCAGACCAAGCAGCGCCTCCCAGTAAAATTCTTCGAGTTGTCTGCCTTTCACCAGTTTATCCAGTGTCGTAATCGCACTGATATCAAGTTTTCCGTTCGTAAATTCCACGGTGTCCAAAATGGAATACTGCTTCGCCAATAAATGGAGCTGTTGCGCAAAACGGCGTTCTAAATATCGTATCACTTCTGCCGTGGGAATTTGCCCACGTCCGCGTAAACTCTTGGCATAGCGACCGTGATGTACAAGCAAGCCATTAATGCAATCGGAAAGAGTAGCAATGAGTCCGGGCAAACGATGTTCGGTATTGGATGAAGGCTTTTGTCGAGCTAGCATCGTCTGACTGCGAATAATAATATTTGAGAGGTCTCGTTGTACTTCGGCCTCCAGTGCAGTATCCACTACTTCGATCAGACGCAGTTCGACCAGGCGAGCAATTAAACGTGCGACACGCGCTTCGGGCATCATTAGTGCCAGGGCGATAGATTGTAGGGGAAGTTCGCCATTGGAGAGACAAAGAACGCCGATATATTCTTGCGATAGCCCCATATTACGCACATCGTTGGTGATTTCTGGTAACCAACGAGTCACAGTAGTATGAGTTAAATAGGTCTCTCCCATTTCTTCCCACTCGTCGGCCTGGCGCAAAGCCTCAAGGAGAACGGAGTCAATGTCAAGCGCCGTCATTTTGCTTTCCATTGGAACAATATAGCGATAGAAAGAGAAATGCCCATCTACCCAACGTAAGGCATGACAGATAGACTGCGTGATGGCGAATTCCAGCCGGTGTTGCATCTCAGCCACCGTCATCATATTACGTTCGACCAGCATGGCTAAAGCAACCGCCGTATTGCCACTGGCATACTGACGAATGGGCTGCACTCGTTCTGCATCAAGCTTATTAATGAGACATAGCATCATCAGCAAATCCGGTTGTGGGACGCCTTCTTCACGCAAACCGACAATCTGGCCCTTGCGCAGACTGATTGTGAGAGTTTCCGGCCCCGAATGTACCAATAATGTGCCGGTTTTCCCACTCAACGCAAGCATCTTGAGAATGGATTGGAGACCTAACGTCTGCAAATCTCCATCCATTATGCGGTCTTGCTGCTCCATTTTCCTTCATTCCTTTATTTCACATCTCCGCGTGCCGATTCCTTCACAGATACGTCTGGCTACACAGAAAACTTAGCAATTTGATACAATCCATTGTTCCATCTACACATACAACACATTTACCCACCAATACGCGCATGGTTTGCGTTTAGCCACCCAGGCCGCGCATGGTATCATACCCAACCATCAACCAACACTCCCTACTGCTAACGGATAGCGTATACAAATGTATCATCCCGCCCTCTCCACATTCCTTGAGCTTACTTGCAATTGGCAACACCGCCATATCATAACCCCAATACCAAATATTTGCAACAAGCACATGCGCAAAAATCGCGCACTCAATCGCGAAATCTACTCGGCCCAATTCAAAGTTTATGCTGCAAGAAATTAAGTACCTGTGAAATTAGCGGATAAAAGTATTAAGATCGCATTAAAATATTTACATATGTTGCATCTCGACATTTGGCCGAAATACATAGCCTATTCCAGGCTCCGTGAGAATGTAGCGAGGACGCGACGGATCAACCTCGACCTTTCGCCGCAACTGTCGCACGTAGACGCGCAAGTAATCCGCCTCCTCACCATATTCTGGTCCCCAGACCGCTCGTAATAATGAACGATGGGTGAGGACCTTCCCTGCGTAAAGCATCAATTGACGCAACAACTCGAACTCCGTTGGCGTTAAACGCACTTCTTGTTCACCGGCTCGTACCTGTCTTCCGGCAACATTCATAGAGAGATAGCCATCGTCACTTTTCAGTATCTGCGGCTGTCCGATCATATCGTTGCTCAGATCCATGGTACTGGCCCGGCGCAGACATACACGAACACGCGCTTGCAGTTCGTCGTTGCTAAAAGGTTTTGTGAGATAATCGTCCGCGCCTTCGTCTAATGCCTGAACTTTGCGCTTTTCATCGGTAAGGGCAGACAACACAATAATTGGGATACGGAGCGTTTCATTACGAACATAAATACAGACATCCAGACCACTCAACTCTCCTGGCAAGCACAGGTCAAGCAGTATGAGATCAGGCTGAAAGAGTCGTATCATCTCAATTGCCTGGTTCCCTTCACTCGCAATGAGTATCTCATATCCGCTGGCTGTCAAGTTACGCCTCAACATACGTTGAATCGGCGGTTCATCATCAACGACGAGTATACGTTTGCCTTTTGTTTTCATGAATGGAACTCCTCTGGCATATACTCTCGCTTTTGAGATAGGTGAGTAGGTGGTGGATAATGCCCTGGTGCAAGCCCATTTTGATGCCGCAAAGGGAGTATACAGGTAAAACATGAGCGATTCTTATCATTCGATAACGCCTCAACATACATTTGACCATGATGTACTTCCACAATGCCCCGGCAAATCGCGAGGCCCAGGCCACTGCCATATGTATGACCATTGACATGGGTCCTGGGACGATAAAATGTCTTGAAGATGCGTTCCCGTTCCTCCACAGGAATCCCTTTGCCGAAATCTATAATCTGCACACGCATGTACGCTACTTCCTCCAGCTCAACGACTTCCACATTCGCCAGTATTTCCACAATAGCTTCCGTATCCTGAGCCACATATTTCATGAGATAGAAAAAAGCTCGCTCCAATTGTACAAAATCTGCATAAATCAATGGCAGTTCTGATTGAAATCCAAAACCTGCGCGAAAGTGAATATTATGTTCACCTGCAATGCCCTCCAAACGCGCCACAGCCCCATACAAGACTTCGAGAATATCACACCACTCTTTTTCCAATATCAGAGCGCCCATTTCAATGCGTGACATTTCGATCAGATCAGTGACGAGTACTTCAAGATGGTCAGACTCGGTATCAATATCTTCGAGAATTTCACGATATGTTGCTTCATCCCAGGATACATTCGTTCCCATTAAACCAGACACTGCCGCTTTAATCGTGGTAAGCGGAGTGCGTAAATCGTGTGAAACGGACGCGAGCAGCGCCGCTTTATTTCTCTCATCGCGCACCTGTGCTGTGACATCATGGACCAGCAACGCACGCCCCACCAACACGCTCTGTGAATTATAGAGTGGATAGCGCATCAATTGATAATGCTGGTCAGTTGGCGCTGTCTCCAATTCTGCCAGTCTGTGGGCATACAGATTGGGCATGGCCGGGGTGGATTTATAATATTCCTCCGAGGTATTTTTCAAAGCTTCCGTGTTGAGCGCAATAACGCAACGCAGGTCTTGTCTCTGCTCTTGCCCTTCTTGCCCTTCTTGCACAAACTCGCGAAGGTAGGAGTGAACAGTTTTCTTATCACGAACACGCAGTAAGAGGCTGGCAAATATATCTTCAAGGGTAAGCTCTCTACCCACACCGATTGTATCATTGCGCATACCGCAGAATAGTTCCGCGCTCGCATTCATCGAGAGAAAATGCCCCTGGGGGTCAGTTACGAACCAGGCATCGTTCGTATATCCGGTTGTTTGTTGCAACTGTAGAAGCAAACCGCCCAGTTCACTCATCACCGCTACCCGCGCTAAAGCAGCTTCAGCTGTATGAGTTAAAAACGCTACACTCTCTCCCTGTGAGAATGGAGCAAAGGTTCTTTCCTCTTGCATTCCTCCAGCAGTTTCTTCTTCAACAAAAGAATGTTTTTCAGGGAACGCATGAAGAGCATTATTTTCCCTGTACAGCATTGTATGCAGGTCGCGCTCGCTGCGGGTTAAAAGATGGTCGCTAATGAACCTGAGTAAACTGCTAAAATGAATACCAAAAGTATGCTCTGTTTCTCTGCGGACATGTTCAATCGCCTCACGTTCATCGCCTGCATCATCGTTAGCCAGCTCTAATCGCTCAATGGCTTCCTGAAAACGGCTACGTTGATGGGCAGATTCAACAAGCATGCCATTATGAATAGCGATAGTGGCCTGGCTGGCAAACAACGAGAGAATCTCAACTTTGAGGGGAGTAAATCCCCCTGGTGCGCGGGAGCATAACAGGAGGGTTCCATACACGGCGCTCCCCGTGACTAAAGGATAACTATATATAGAATGGATATTCAGTTCTGTGGCGAATTGCCGGTTCTGAGAAAAACGGGTATCCTCGGCAATATCTTGAGAGATGCAAGGTTGCCTGGTAAGCAGGGAATAGCCAATAATGGAGTGTTCACTCAACACATTCTTCTGGCGAATGAGTCGTTTGAACAACGCATCGTCTAAGCCTTGTTGTGCCTCTACATGCAATGATCTATCGCGCTGATTCAGCATAACAATCGCAGAGGCCACATTTAACGCCTGAACGACGCCAGCCACAATCTTATTGAGGATGAGCGGGAGGTCCATTGTGGAGGTTAGCGCGGATGACACATCTCTGAGGGCCTGTCGTTGACGGTTTTGTATCTCCACGCTGCCACCTACCTGCGCACCCTCGATGGCAGTTGCGATGACGCGCACAACGCCTTCTATCAGGCGGCGCAGCGAATCTCCTTCGTAGGTATGCAGTCCTGTGCTACCAAGCTCAAGCGTTCCCAGCAAGCGGCCTTCGACAATCAGCGGGGCAATAAACGTTGAGCGCAATTGATGATAGCTACTGAGCGCATCGCCACACTGGGCTGGCAGCCCATCGAGTCCATGAGGATAACTGGTGATGGTAGGCAGTGGCTCAACTGATGGCGAGGAGGAAATTTGTTGTAGCAGTTGTTCCACCATAGAGCCTTGCAATGGATGTTGGTGATAGTTCGAGAACCATGTTCCCGAACGACGCTCGCAAGCAATAATGCGTACCGCTTCGCGATCATGCCACAGTAACACAATGCCAAAGACATCAAAAGGGATGGCAGGCTCAAGTTCGGCTGCCAGACGGGCATAATCGGGCTTCGATCCACGCACGCTAGAAACAATGCGTAGCACCCGTTCAACGATGACAGATTCCTCAGTTGTTGGTAGGTGTAGGTGCGTTCTCGCTTCCATCAATCCTTCTACCGCAACCTTTTAGGCACCATTGCCGGACTGGCAGTGATGCCGCTACAAACACTACAGACACTCTATACTGACTGACCTGAGCTTCCTTCCTCAAACAGTTCTTAAAGAAAAGAAGCTGCGTAATAAACCTTAAATCTGACGTGTTCTCCCTTATGAACGTTGACAGTATAGCATAAAAGAGGAAGCACAACAATACAAAAAGGTAACGGAATTAAAATGTACAACAAATCACATTCAAATGTAACAGGATGTACATATTTTGTTCGCCGCAAACATACATTTATCTCCGCAGGAAGTATACCACATCCTGAGGTCATTCCGCCCTGAATAGGAAATCTTGTATATCCACTTTGAGTATAGAAGCTCCGGCTTTGCGCTCGCTTCACTCATGCTCTGGCATATGTATATGCTTGAAAATGAGAGGAGAATAACCTCACATAAACCATTAGAAGCACAAATAGGCTTTCATGGTGAAGCGCAAACGCGAGAGACAGGTGTACGTTGAGAAGAATAATTGGGTGTATCTTATATGTGTCTTATGCAAGACACAGCCTGGGCCATTATGAAATAGCGTAGCAGATA
>DATGJV010000562.1:0-7429 GCA_035295005.1 Ktedonobacteraceae bacterium
TCACTGATGACAGTGTAAAGCAGAATACCCCTTTGAACTCGTCACTAACCCTTGTTTTACCCATCAGTTGTGAAGGATTTCGACCCGTCAGTTGTGAGGGGATAACAGAGAGGTTCATTGTGGTGTATAATAACTGGGCCGAGAGGAGTTTATCTATGTTTGACTCATTGGAAAGCTATCTCGCAAGCCTTCGGAAAACTGGCCCCAAAAAGGAAAAACTAACTGATGAATGTATGGAGGCAGAGAAGAATGCCGAACACGCTCCTTCGAACTGAGCGACTCCGACACGGCTGGACACAGCGACAACTTGCGGACTTTGCTGCGATCTCACTTTCTACCGTGGAACGGGCCGAAAAGGGGGAGGCTATTCGAGTAGATTGTATTCAACGACTGTGTGAATGCCTCTCGAAAACATCGGAAGAACTCGGTTTGCTCAAGATAGACATAAAAGCAGGAGAAAGTAAGAACAGCATGAAACAGCAACCTCAACCTCTCAATAGTGAAGAGAGAGATGGATGCTTTTCCTTTGGCGCACTGAAAACCACATGGAAAACGCTTGATGGAGATGGCAGAAGTATCTATTTACCACAGCACATTCATTCTCATTATATTCCCTTCCCCGAAGAGCTACCTGAAGAGTTACAGATCAGGAAACGTCAGATTCAGCAAGAGCAAGAGCGAAACAAAGCACAAGGATTACCATCTTTCTGGAATGGCGAGATATACTCGCTGGATCGTTTCGTCGTTGGGCGTGATGCAAGCAACGAAGACATGACCCTTGATGTATGGTTTCGTCCATCGGACTATTATACGTTTCTTGCGACAAATATGAGCCTCAAAGAGCCAGCATTGCGGGAAAAGTATCTTTCTGACGTGGACTGGTATCAAACCATTCCATACTTTTCTCATTCCTTTGGTGTTTCTCTTTCTGTCGTCACCTCTGACGGATTCACCGTTTTTTCTCAAAGAGGGAGAAACGTCGGAACGCGCCCACAAGTGTATGATACCGGTATTGTTGAAGGATTAAGCAGGCCAATTGATCGCGGCACGACTGGAGAAGCCCCAGATGTCTACCGTTGTGCCTGTCGTGGACTGGCTGAAGAGCTGGGATTGTACGAATCGGTGGATTTTTCTGTGGCTGATATCACCTTTCTGAGCTTCGGTGTAGATACTCGCTACGCTCTTCGCGGGTTAACTGGCATGGTCAAAATCAAAAGGAGTATCGAAAAACTTTTGCGCCTCTGGGATAATGGCGTCAAAGATAAATTTGAAAATCATAAGCTCTTTCCAGTTCCCTTCACCCCAGAAGACGTTGTTACCTTTGCCTATGCTCATCAGCCTTTTGCCCCTGGACCAACCATCTATAACGCCTTAGTCCATGAATTTGGGCGTTTAATGATCGAGGATGCATTTGACAGTGTAGCGATGCCGTCTTTTTAGAGGTTGCATTTCAATAAGTATTTTATGCATGTGTCAACTTACGCGGAGGAGGAATAGGATCGCCCTATGCTCGACTGGCGTCAATCCAGCTTCTAATAGCCTCTTTGCCCTGCTGGACAGCTTCCTCGTAAGTTCTTCCATGCGTTCTGCAGCCCGGCAATTCAGGAACAGTCACGATATATGCCTGATCCGCATCGCTCCATATGATCTCCATCGAATACTTATCTATATCATTGTCCTTATTCACCCATGACCTCCTTCAGGCTCCTGAGAGCATCATTAACATCACGTACTTGAACACGAATGCAAGGTGAAAAATCCACGAAAATCATTTCTTACCTCTGCAATGGAATATAAGGAAGAATACTATGAGAATCAATATGATACAAGCGTTTCCGCAAGCTTTATAGCGAGCAAGCATGAAAAACAAAAAGTGGAAAGCAGCAGTTCTCGTAGCGATTTTTCGGACGAATCCAGCCAAAAGAGAGGGTAATGCAATGCTGATTAGATCGGCCTGTGAAGCCAGTGGAAACGAGATAAGGATGGGCGACAAGGGATTCGAACCCCTGACCTACTGCGTGTAAAGCAGCCGCTCTAACCAGCTGAGCTAGTCGCCCTGAGATGTGCTTGTTATTGTGAGTGGATAGGATTGAAAGGAATGCCCTCGAATGGACTCGAACCATCACGCCTCTCGGCACAGGCCCTCAACCTGCTGCGTATACCATTCCGCCACGAGGGCAAAACCACTTTGGGTTACGTATGACATTTTAGCGGAAACGTTGCTGCTTGTCAATCCCCTTTTTGGGTAGTTTCACTGCACCCTTCCATCCTCTTCTTGTATGTCTGCGCTTTCCTGTGGCTGTTCCATCACAGATTTCATTGCAGCGAGTTTTTGCAGGATGAGACTGTTGGGCGGATTGTCTGCCGACGATTGATAAGGGTGGTTGTAGCGCACGATGCCTTGCTGGTCAATGATGAAGACGCCGGGCATCTGCAAGCCGCTTCCGATGGATTTACTCACCCCGTGCTTGAAGAAGGCGGTGAATGTTTTGCCCAGTATGCCTGGGCCAGCGAGCAAGCGGATGTCGCCATCGGGCAGACTATACGTCTGGTAAGCGCGTTGCTGTGGATCACACAGGCCGGGGAAGGGTAGCCGGTAGGTGTTCCAGAAATTCGTTGTCTGCTCCGGGTTGCCCATTGTCACCACGACGATTTCCGCTCCTCGGTCCTGGAATTGCTGGTAGTCCTGTCGCAACTGCGACACATGCTCGCGGCAGAACGGTCAGCCGAAGTGGCGCAAGAAGACGAGAACGATGGGCGAACGCTGCCAGTAATCGGAGAGCCTCACTTTAGCACCGTCTTTATTTTGTAGTTGCAAGTCGAGCGCGGGCATACCTTCCTGTGGCCCGACCGATGGGCGCTGTCGTGCCGGTTGTATCGGTTGTACTGGTTGTGTTGACATAAGTAGCTTATCCTTTTTCCTGTGATTGTTCTAGTGCAGCTTGCAGCACCGACTGAATGGCGAAAATGACCAGTTCTGGCTGGTCAAGCTGGATATAATGTGTACTTTGTTCGGCGATAATATGGGTGCTGTTGGACGAAAGCGGTGTCAGGTCACGCTGGAAGGTTTGCCATGCCTCCTCTATGTGCTGAGGCTGCTATCAATGGGCATCGTTTATGTTCTCCTTATCCGGTGAATAGTTCTTTACTTTCTCCGCTTTGCGCCGAATCCGATTCCACACGCCTGTAAATCCCATCGCTTTCTGCATCTCAAACAACGTCTTTTTCGTCTCTTCCCGCACCCGTAGCGTCCCATTATACAATAGTTCCTCGACACGTCCCGGCGCATCATACGCTGCCCGCCTCTCGTGCATCGGTTCGAGCAGCACATTCAAAGCCAGCGCCAACTTCTGTTTCACCTCAACATCCCCCACCTTACCGGCCCGATAGCGCGTTTTCAAATTTTCCACCTCCTCACGCTGCGGGTTGAACGCATCATGATAGATAAACAGAGGATTCCCCTCCACCGTACCAGGGATATCAGCACGCACGCGGTTGGGGTCCGTATACATCCTCATCACCTTGCGCTCGACCTCTTGAGGCGTATCGCTCAGAAAAATGGCGTTATTCAGGCTCTTGCTCATCTTCAACTGTCCATCAATACCCACCAGCGTCGGAACCTCACCCACAATCACCTCTGGGATCGGGAAAATCTCTCCATACAACGCATTGAAACGCCGCGCAATTTCCCGCGTCACCTCAACATGGGCCATATTATCTTTCCCCACAGGTACTGCATTCGCCTTCACACACAAAATATCCGCCGCCTGTAGCACAGGATACCCAAGTAGCCCAAACGGCATCTCGATATGGGCATCTCGTGCCATATCCTTCAGGCTCGGTATACGCTCCAGACGCGCAACCGTCACAAGATTCTGAAGAAGCGTATACATCTCAGAAATCTCATGAATCCCCGACTGCAAGTAAAAAGTAACATGCTCTGGCTCAATCCCCGCCGCGATTGCATCTAGAACCAGCTCTCGCGCATGCGCATCCGTCTCTCGAATATGCTCCGGCAGGTGTTTTGTCGTCAGCATATGCAGATCAGCAACCAGAAAAAAACACTCGTACTCATGTTGAAGCTTCACACGGTTCTTAATGGTACCTACATAGTGTCCCAGGTGAAACTTCCCCGTTGGCCGATCACCCGTCAACATTCGAGGCATAGACAGCGCAGCCATAATAAAGTACCTTCCCAAACATGCTTTCTTATTTGTCCCGATTGTAGAGGAAGATGTATAAAATAGCAAGCAGGAGACCCATCCGGCCAGAAGGGTATGACCCCTTGCAGTTAGCCCTCAGTACTGGTACAATCGCTCTAATAAAATGTTGGTCGCAAGCTAGTGAGGGTATGATGAGTATCGGGAAGATTGTCAAATCGGAGTCGCACATCAACTACGTGTGTCGCATCTTTGGGCCACGCGAGGCCGATGTAGAGCCGGAACCGGCAGATTATGCGTTCGGGCGTTTTGTGCGCGTCGCGGTCAAGCCGAAGACCGCGAACGATGATCCTTTTGCCAATATTGATTTTCTTACCGGCAAAAGCCACGAACCGACCAGCTACGCCGTCGGCGTCATTTATGACACCATTTTGCAGAATCCTGCCTTTGGGGCGTTGGGGCCGCGTCTCTCCAACGAAATACAGGTTGAAATATTCTCGCCCGACTACATCGCCGAAAAGGCCGTACTTATTTATATTATGATACTCGGCATGGTGGAGCAGCAAGCGAAGCCGGATGGCACAATGGAAATTACCTCAACCATGCACGGCGTCCCACTGCTCTCGCTCGAACTCGATAGCGAAATAGAGACGATGAACGATGACGAGGTACAGGCATTCCATTATTTCAACGACCCCGAAAGAACAGGCAGACCGGAAAAATACCTGCACATGGGCTACCTGCCGCACATCATCACGCAACGCAATAGCCTCCTCCCAATGGTCACGCTGCGTATCATAGATCAGTTGGAGCGACTCTTCCCCCAACACCTCTCACTGCTCTCCATCGTCAAGCGCAACTTCGCCTGGCGACTCAAAGTTGAAACTACAGGTTAATAGAAGGACCGCCCCATGATTGACCCAACACCTGCATCTCATACCGCCGCCAATGCACATTTGACCCGCAAACCTGTCGGCATCACCAAAGGGCCGGGCGAGTCCACCCATGAATATACCTTTGTCTCGCGAGACGACGAGCAGGTTCTCAAGAACGGCGAATATGTCTATTATGAGCTTGCCAACGTGAGCGCCAGCGGGGTGGGGTTGAATGGTAATTCGGGTAATACAACGCCGCGCCGTGTGCTGGGACGTATTCTCAAACGTGTCCCTTTGCAGTTGTATCCAGACACGTTTCTGGCCGAGCCGGAAATAGCGCCATCGGAGGTGGCGGCGATGGTTGGCTATGACTCGCGGGCAAACGAATTATTTGAGCTGCATGTTGCTATCATGGGATATTACGAGGTTGCGACCGGCTCCTTCATCAACCCCTGGATACCGCCGCAATCGGGCAAACAAATTTTCCTGGCTGATGATGAAATGCTTGCCGGTATCCTCAGCCGCAAACAATCAGCACAGGCTGGCTCGGCCACCATCGGCTCGTTGCTCACCCGTGACCCCGACGCCGTTCCCGTCGTGCTATCGGTGAAAGACCTTGTGAGTACGCACCTTGCCATTATCGCCAGCACCGGCGCGGGCAAAAGCTATCTTGCCAGCGTCGTCATCGAGGAATTGATGCAGCCCAAAAATAAAGCCTGTATCCTCATTCTCGATCCCCACGGCGAGTACAGCACGCTTGAAGAAATCGCCAACGCGCCCCATTTCTCCGAGCAGGGCAATGGTCGGGGAGCGGGCTATCGCGCACAGGTGAAGGTCTACAAGCCCGAACAGGTCAAAGTGCGCCTCTCGTCGCTCAACATGGGCGATATGCGTCACCTGCTCACGGAAATGACCGAGAAACAGCAGTACCTGCTCAGCCGGGCCATGAAGAAGGTCAACGAACTCAAACGCGGCACACCATGGGGCGTGGATGATCTGCTGGGCGCGATCAAATCCGTCTCCAAACAAAAGGGCGACGAGGACAACGAAGGAGCCGACGACTCCAGCACCGTTCACGCCCTCACATGGCGCGTGGAGCAGCGTTTCCGCGATAGCTTCACCTTCGACGACATCCAGCACCTCGATCTGCCGGAGATATTCAAGCCCGGCCAGTGTACAGTGCTGCAACTCAACGACATTGACGAGCGCGACCAGCAAGTTGTCGTCGCCACCCTCCTGCGCCGTCTCTATCAGGCACGCATGGAGACCGAGCGCGGCAAAGTCCATTCCGGCGAAAGATACCTGCCCTATCCAGTCTTTGTCCTATTGGAGGTGGCGCACCACTTTGCCCCCGGCGGTACAGATGTAGTCTCAACGGCTATTCTCAAACAGGTGCTGGCAGAGGGACGCAAATTCGGTATAGGTGTGGGTCTCATCAGCCAACGCCCCGGCAAATTGAATTCCGATGTGCTGAGCCAGTGCCAGACACAGTGCATTATGCGTATCGTCAACGAAATTGACCAGAAAAGCGTCGCAGCCGCCATCGAAGGAGTTGGCCGTGACCTGCTCAACAACCTGCCAGCGCTCTCAAAAGGCCAGGTCATAGTGGCAGGTGCCGCCGTCAACACGCCCATCATCTGTCGCGTGCGCACCCGCTACACCCGTCACGGCGGCGAAAGCAAAGACGCGCCCGACATGTGGCAAAACTACTTCGCTCCCGAAAATCAGGACAGCCGTCGCCGCGCCGAAGCCCCCCTGCACGACAACAAGGGCTTTAATTTATTGAAATAGCCAGAGTCAATAAACTGAACAATTTCAGGGCGGCTCAGTGACACACAGCACCACCATCAGATTCATTCGTCGGCCGTCTTAGCAAACTGTCGCAGCGCCTCGACCGAGGGAACGAAATAATACGCCCCGCTGACCGGGTTTGTATACCTGGTCAGAGCATCTCGGATGCCATCCTCTGCTCCGGCCATACGCTCAAGCATGCGGGCCAGGCGATGCTGGTCGCGGCTGAAGCCGATGAACATCGTCCCATGCTCGGTAACTGTCCCGAACGGCGTATTGCGGCGGAAGATGTGCTGCTCGACTCCACCCTCTTCGATCGTCGTGCGCACGATATGCGCTGTTGGGCCGCTTACCTTTTCAGGTAGCTCGACGCTTGCTTGCTTAGTTCGCCCCATGACCCTCTCTTGCTCCTCGATTGGAATCGACTCAAAGGCTGCGGTATTATGCAGCCACTTCTGCACCAGCACCACGCTCCCACCAGCACCAGGAGAGCCATCGGGAACGAGCGCCACTTCGGGGGCCTCCAGGAGACTGGGATTCCTGGTACCGTCTATGAAGCCGGTTAAATCCCGATTCTCCCGGTAGGTCCACCCGGCCACATTC
>DATGJV010000563.1:0-5242 GCA_035295005.1 Ktedonobacteraceae bacterium
CGTAAATCTCGGCCAGTGTTTGACGGGGGCGCAGGATCATATAGATGAAAAGACCACCAATGAAGAAGACCGTTACCAGCAAGGTTGCGAGAATTTGTGCCAGCAGGTCTTGTGTGCGAGAGCGAATATCACGGAACGTCCAGATGATGAGGCTCAACCAGAAAATGACAAGAAAAGCTACCACGAAGCCAATAACAATACCTAAATCGTTTGTCAGGGTAGTTAATGTGCTACTGGTTGATGATGTCGTGGTGGTAGCTGTCGCGGTGGGTCCAGCAGTAGGCGTTGCGGCCGGAGCCAACTTTATCACCGGGCTAGAGTTTAGTATAGTGAGAATATGTGCCATATTTGTCATAATAGGACCAACGCCCCTTTCAGGTAATCCAATAGTTCGTACACTTCATTACAACGTTTCATACGGAAAAACGGCAACACAATAGGACTATTGTGAATACTATGCGGTGTCAACAGACAATTCGAGACAGTTTATCGAAACAACAGCGTCACTATCTTCCCCGCACCTATCCCCATATACAACGGCGTCCCCTGTACCTGTCCTTCATGCTCTTCACCGCTCCAAAATACTTGCTCCTGTGGCTCCTCTGCTAAGTTTGCCACAAAAGCTTTTGTACAATCAATAGCCGGTCGAATGCTCGCTTCAACTGCGTGCGCGAGCGGATTGTAGATACGCACAATCAAACCATTGCCGGTAGTGCTTTGCTTGATGGCGCTGACAACCAGTTCGCGTGGTTCAACCTCCAGCAGCATTGCCTGTGAAGGGAGTCGCCCCTCGTGCTGGTCACTGACCAGCGCCCGTACAGGAGTATTGAACGCTTGCGCTTCACGCAGCACCAACGCCTCATCCGCCTCCCAATCCCCTACGTGCGGTACCAGGGCATAGTCCCAGACATACTGTCCCAGACATTGTGCCTCCGGCGTATGTTCCATCGGCCCGGCATGCCCTCGTCGAGTTGACAGATCGCCCCGTGACAACCATTCTACACAACGTAACAGGGTTACGGCAACTGCCATACCTTCTGGTGGGACTCCTGGGCCATCCTGCACTACCTCATACTCCGGCAAACCGCGATTGAGTATCCCCAACCCAACGTGTCCGTTACTGATATCCACAAAGCGTTTTTGTGGAAATGTGTTCACCGGTTCCTCCATCCATTCTAACACGTCAGCAGTTCGCGGAAGGGATACAGGCCGCATGCGCACCTCAAATGTTCCTTCAGCGGCAACATCCTCTACTTTATATAATGCAGGAAACATCACGCGAATTCTGTGATCTCTCGCCTTATTCTCCACATGTGTATGAATTTCAATGCGACGCATCCCTGGCACCAGCGATATTTCACTCACAATGGAGCAGCCAACCATTCGCGCACTACGTTCGCTCCGATTGGCAGAGCAGGATGCTGGCAATGACCAGCGACCACTCACACGCAAGATTGCCCGCACCGGTCCCGCAGCGACAACCTCTATCTTCGGCGCTTCCACCGGCTGGTTAATAAGTGTATCGTGTTGCGGGGGACAATACGTGTAAAGGTCGCCCACATCGCCACCATCCACAAACCGGTTGAGTCCACTAAAGACCGCACCCGTCTTCTTATCAGTCACGGTGAGTGTGCCATCTTGCGCATGCGCCTCGACGCGATACCATTCGTTCTCAATGCTGTTATGCTGCTTTACAGGCGTATCGAGCGGTATCACCGATCCTTTCTGCATTGTTTCAGACAAACCACGAGGATAAGCCCAGAAGGTTTTGAGTCCGTAGGCAGGCAAATCGGCGGCGACAAATTCTATGGTCTCGCGGGTCTGGTCGGCAGCAACCACCTCCAGTGTGTGGATATCCTCGCGTTGCAACAATGCCAGGAACTCCTGCTCGGCAGCAAACAATTCCGCATCGCGCAAAGCAGCCTGTTTTGATTGCGCAATGAGTATCTCGATACGGGCGACGCCCGGTGCATAGGCCGCGTCAACATGCATACGGCCGATTTGATACGGGTTCTCAGTCTGGCCCATCGCGCCTGTTAGTGTTGATTCCGCCATATCAAGGAGCATGCCTGGTGCTTCCGTACCCGCAAGCGCCACGGCGGTCGCAACCATCTCACGGGCAAAAGACATCGAACCGACTTCCTGCCGCCAGCGATTGGCAATGTGGAAGGGCATATGCTCGCCCGACTCGTCACATATAACGGCATTGTGCAACGAACCCGGCAATTGCATCACCACCGAAACAGTTTCGCTGCGTGGCCCAGGTGCGGGATTGAACACAACAACCGGTACAGGACTCTCACTAGCTTTCGCTGAAGCAAACGGGGCGCAGGTATTCGTAGTGGCAACAATGGTATGGAGCGCCTGCGCGATGACGCCCTCGGCTATCTGCTGGCTCTGAGCAAAGCGGACGCTATTCTCGCGATGTACCTGGTCAATACTACAACCACAAATGCTATCATGCGGGTGATTCTGCAACAGGTAGCGCCACGCCAATCGCACCAGTCCCTCTGGATAAGGCATACCCAACCGGGAAGCCCACGCTGTCAATGGTTCGAGCCAGCGTTCCAACAGATGTTCCGTCGCGGTATTTTGCTGCTTGATCCACATGCGCGTGGAGAGAACCGCGGGCAACAGGTGCGCATACTGGCTACTGCGCATCTCGCCGCTCAGCATCTGCAATGGTTCCTCACGTGGATATGCCTGTATAGCAGCGACATATTGCGGCAGCGTACCAATCTCCACATGCATACCGTCATAGTGCCGCGTCGCGCTGTGCTGTGCAAGAATCTGCTCATGCGCGGCGCTGAGATGAGCCAGTAAGATATTCGCGGCTTCAATAGCCGCCGGTAAGCCATTTTGTGGTTCTAAATGATCGGAACCATTCATAAAGAGAAGCGTACTGGTGGTAGCTTTGGGCAATATCTGTGAGGCAAGCAACTCGGTACGGGTGGCAAATTCAGCGGGTGAGAGCGGCATGACGCGAGCATTTGAGTAGCCGCCGGGGTCAGCAAGGTGCAGCACCAGCACAGAGCTACCATCGGGCGCAGTCCAATAGAATTCGCTCTTCCGGGCTTCCGCGCCAACACCGCGCCAGAACACAGCACTCTCGATACCAAATCCCTGCAATATTTGCGGCAATTGCGCAATGTGGCCGAAGCAATCGGGAACATAACCTATGCGCATCGGCTCGCCAAAATCGGCGGCGCGGCGAAATCCAATCTGCAAATTCCGTATTAGCGATTCGCCGCTGACCAGAAACTCGTCCGGTTGCACATACCACGGCCCAATCTGGATTCGCCCGGCTTGAATGTAACGGCGCAACCGTTCCTCGTTCTGTGGCTGCACCTCAAGGTAGTCATCCAGCACAATAGTCTGTCCATCAAGCATGAAATGGCTGAATGCGCTATCTTGATCCAGAATGTCGAGCAACGCATCAACAGTGTGAACCAGTCGCATACGAAATTGTTGGAAGGTCTGGTACCACTCGCGGTCCCAGTGGGTATGAGGGACAAGAATAATCGTCAGTTGCTCGCCCATGCTGCTCCTAACAGGGTAATTGTGTAACGCCAGTAGGTCATATTATAGCGGAAATCACATCAGCCTGACAACAGAACAATGAGAGCGAAGGCTCTGCGATGCAATGAACAGCAGGAATATGCGGCACACCGTGCCGCATATTCCTGCTGTTCATTGCATCGCAGAGCCTTCGCTCTCCAGACAGCCAAAGTTATTGAACAACGATAGTGAGTGAAGCTTTAGGGTTAGACTTGAGATGAACCGTGTAGGAGCCAGGTGAGAAGTTCACGTTCTGAGTCTGGCACGTGTTGGCGGGAATGGTGTAAATCGTGAAGCCTTGATAGGTTATAGACTGGCTGATAGACGTTTTGTTACACAGTGTTGCCTGTTCGCCCTGCGTAACCGTCACCATATGCTTGCTGAAGTTGTAATGCCCGGATAATTTCTTCACAATACTGACCTTGACGCCTGTTGCCGGACTGACAGCGCGGCTCGCTGGAACGGCCTGAGCGCTCGCACTCAACGCGAAGACGCAGAGCATAAGCAACGCCAGTCCAGTACTGAGCAGACTGATACGAAGTGTGCGCACGGTGCTGTTCTTTGCCATAGTTATCCCCCTGAAAAATAGGTATGAGGTGAATGAAAGGCCCTCCACTAGAACCCTTCCCTATAGTTATACACTGTTTTTCGCAGTTTTGGAAGAGGTTGAGGGAGCAGGTTTTTCCGTTTGTACAAGTATTGGGCGGCCCTCGTTCCATAAATATGGAAATAAACGCCTCCAAGTTTTATTACACAAGCAACTTCTATGTATAATTATCTGCATTTAATACTCGCTAAGATTTATAGTTTCTTTTTACAGAAAGCAATGGATTAAATCACTTTCACAACTTACTCTAAACATTGGGTATAAAACCCTTGATGAGACTTTCTTTTTCGTATATAATACAAGCTTAGTGAATATGATATTGGAACAATGGCTTTACAGGGAGATGAGTAAATAAATATGAACAATATGAAAGCAACTAGTGCAACGCGCAAACGAAATCAGGCCCTTCTAGCCCTGAGCATGGCTCTGCTGGCAACCATTATTGTTGTCGCTGTTATTGTTATTGCTTTGACTTATCAAGGCCCCGCAGTTGCTAGCAAAGGAAGTGGCACTCCCACTGCAATCGGAGGACATGGTACAGCAACAACAGTCAGGGGACATGGCACAGCAACGCCTGTTGGCAGTCGCACACCTGTTGGTAGCAGTACACCTGGACCCGGCAATCCATTTGCTGATATTAGCCATGGAAACTATGCCTTTGACACCGCCCGTGCTGATGGACAGCTCAAGCTTGAAGCTTCAACCGCTTTAAACAGCGGAAATACTACCTACGCTGTGTCATTATGGAACCAGGCGGTGCAATTACCAAAGGAGTCCGGCGACGCTGAAGCACTCGTCTATCTGGAAGATCAACGAGTCGTTGCTTCTGGTAAGCCATATATCACGTTCGTTGTTGGGACTATTCTGTCCGGAGCCAATGTCGGCGTTGGGCGTGACAACCTGCAAGGAGCATATGTCGCACAAAAACAATACAATGATGGTGTAACATTACCAAATGGGGTGCTGGTTCGTCTCTTAATTGCCAACGCTGATAGTAAGGCAACAAATGCGGCAAACGTCGCTCAGGAAATTGTACAGTTACAAAAAATTGATACGACCATAGTAGGGGTGATGGGC
>DATGJV010000564.1:0-7603 GCA_035295005.1 Ktedonobacteraceae bacterium
GTTGTACAATGGTGTGGGAGGCGTTACCAGCGCGGTGACGGTGACGAATACCGGTACAGCTTCGACGACCGCCCAGATACAGTACTTTACCTACAATGGCAATTCTATAGGCAGTACTCCCACAGCTTCACTTGCTCCGGGTGCGTCATACACCTTTAATCAGAGCGATTCGTCATCCGGCTTACCCGCTGGTTTTGTAGGTTCGGCCTATGTGAGTTCAAGCACTGCTCAGCAACACCTTGCAGTTACTGTTACTTTTAGTGGTAATAGTGCCGTGCGTAGCTATGAAGGTAGCCAGGCACAGACAGGCCAGTTGGTGCTAACGATTGGGCAGTTACGTCAGAACTACCAGCAGTTCACTGGCGAGGTTATCACCGTGACAAACGCTATTGTCACACGAAACTTTGGCTCGAACTGGTATATCCAGGATAGCACCGGCGGTGTACGGGTATATGTCGGAGGCGGTGTCAACGAACAAATTGGTGATATCCAGACAGTAACTGGCGTCTTAACCGACTACAGTGGTGAGATTGAGATTGATCCTGTCGGTGCCAGTGATGTTACGAAGACAGGAACCGGCACAGTTCCAACGCCCATTGTTGTTACAACCCAACAAATCGCACAGTTGAAGTATACCGACTCCATTGATGGAGAGCTGGTCACCATACCCGTTTCCACTATCACAACGTACAACCCGCCTTCACTGGGACTGACCGACTCCAGCAACGTGGAATGTACCGCGTACTTCGACAGTTACGCCTTACAAAACATCAACCTGAGCAACTTCTCGAAAGGTGAGCAGGTGGTGACAACTGGCGTTCTCGACATGTATGGGCCAAGTTTGGGTCAGGGTAGCGGTGAGATTAACCCACTCCTCACCTCGGACTTTGTTAAACATTGAGCCACAGGCAAGGACACTGGAAACATACTCGGTGTCATTGCCGAAGTCGAGGAGCAGCCAGTACAAAGCTGGCTGCTCCTTTGTCCCGCCTACTGTAGGGGCGCAATTCATATCGCTCAAAAACGCTAACGGGTCCTATGAATTGTACCCATACCGATACCGAATTTTTTTTAACGTTGGAGGGAAATGATATAGTAAAGCCATGATGATACGACGAGAACACTTGTTACTGGGTATGTGCTGCTTATTTTTACTCTTTTTACCGGCGAATCCAGGCGATACGTTTGCCTCACAGCCGGTGTTCTCGATTCCAGCATCATGGTTGGCAGCAGGATTGGATACGAGTGGCTGGCCCACCTCTGGCTACAATACGGAACATAGTGCGGCCTATCCATCGCAAGGGACACTACCCGCGTTACACGGTCATCTACTCTGGCAACAAAACACCGGCGGCCCAGTCTTTTCTTCGCCCGTGCTATCAAATGGCACAATCTATATTGGTTCGACTGGCGGCAATTTGCTGGCGTTAGATGCACAGACAGGAGTGGTACGCTGGCGGCACGCTATCGGGCAATTTCTCAATGACTCCACCCCTGTTGTAGTTGGACGAGTAGTTTTTGTGGGGGCAAATCGCACCTGGGTCTATGCACTTGATGCGACTAACGGACATCAACTCTGGGCAGCGAATATGCAAGAGATTATTAAAGCAGCCCCAACGTATGCAAATGGTATTGTGGTGGTAAATTCCAGTAACTCGGCAACTGCACTCGATGCCCACACTGGCCTTGTACGCTGGAAATTTCATGAAATTGGCTTTGGCTGGCCCACTACCGCATCCCCTACTGTCCAGGGGCAAATTGTCTATGTGGCACTGGGCGATAAGACGATTGTTTTTGCCTTCAACTTACAAACAGGTCAAAAAATATGGGCCTATAATGCAGGAGACCGGCTTATTTCTACCCCGCTTGTTGTTGGTCAACAAGTCATTATCGGCACCTGGAAGGGCAAAATTGAGGCCGTGAATGCTGCCAGTGGTACGCAAATATGGCATTATAACATCAATGAGGCGTTGCCGCGTGGCATGTCTATAGATGGTATAGCTGGCTCCTTTGCCACCAGCAATGACACCATATTCGTTGGTACCTTTAATGGCAATATCGTAGCTATAGATGCAGCCACTGGCAGGTTGCGCTGGGCGCATCTCATTGATGCCCCCGTACTTGGCACACCCGTTATTGAGGGAAATACCCTCTATGTGAGCGGTGGGCAGACGTTGTATGCGCTGGCAGCGTCAAGTGGTAAACCGCTCTGGCATCTTGCACTCGGCGATATTCGTAGTGAACCGGCTCTCAGTATAGGCCGCTTATATGTTGCTACCGTGCAAGGGGATATTGACGCGGTGGAGTAGCATGCCCTTCTCATGGTCTTCCAGGAAGCGAAGTCACGATGTTATACATTTGCTTTCGTCGCGACAATTTGCAGCCACATTCTCGGAACTTCTGTAAGGCCAAGTTCCTGTCCTGCCTGATACACTGCTACTTCTAACGCACGAGCAGCCGGTTCAAGTGGCGCTCCTGGCAACGCTCCTTCAATGAAGAGCCAGTATTGGCCCAGGTCCCTCCAGGCATCCAGCGAAATGATCGCATTGATATAATCGGTCTCGACGCTCTCAAAACCGCTCTCCTGGAGTTTCTCAATGTATTCTGTGGGGTTAAGCCACTGCATCGCCATGGCTTTCTCTTCGCGTGAGAGCCGTACTTCCGGGTGTTCCTTGCGCAACCAGCCAACGGCGCGACGTGTCCAGAGCCGGTAGAAGCGTTCGGTGCCTTCAACATAGGTGCCATCATAAAAGGCACTGTTGCATGCAAATATCCCGCCAGGTGCGAGAATGGAGGCAACCTGTTGAAATGCGGCAAGTTTATCAGGGACAAGGTGGATAGCGTTACAGAAGAAAGCTGCATCAGCATTGTGAACGATATGAGGAAGTTCTTCGGCTTCTCCCGCAATAAAGTCAGCGGCAAAGCCTATTTGCTCCATATTTCTGCGTGCATAGCGGAGGGCATCTGCGGCCGGGTCAACACCAATCAGGTGTACTTGAGAAGCATTTCGTCCCTGGCGTATCAGTTCTTCCGCGATGAGTTGTGTCACAGCGCCGGTGCCACAGGCCATATCTACGATGGTAAGTTTTGTATTACGTGGTCGTTGCTGCAAATGTGCGAGAGCCTGCCGGACAAGAGCCCGATTGATTTCCGTATAGAATGGGTGTGCGGCAAACGCTTCGTAGGTAAACTTATTTGTTTCCTCTGTTTCTATCAACTTCATGGGTGAAAACCTCCTTTTGTAATATACACGTTAACCGATTAGAGAAGATTGACACCCAATTTGTTTCAAAAATGCGACCTGCTAGACGTGCATTGCCATACCGCCGTCAACACAGAGAATTTGTCCGGTGATATAGCCAGCCTCTGGCGTGCAGAGAAAGCCAATAGCCGCCGCGACCTCTTCGGTCGTACCGAAGCGTTTGAGCGGTGTTGCTTCCAGCATCAATTTGAGTTGTTGTTCTGTGAGGTTTGAGGTAAGTTCAGTGGGGATGAAGCCCGGTGCAATGGCGTTGGCGGTAATATTGCGGCTTGCCATTTCGCGGGCGGTGCTGATGGTTAATGCGATTATGCCAGCCTTCGATGCGCTATAATTTGCCTGTCCAGCATTACCCAGAAGACCAGCAACAGAAGCAACGTTGACAATACGTCCCCAACGCGCTCTCATCATGCTCCGCAAGGCCGCTTTCGTGCAAAGAAAGGCCGAGCGTAAATTGGCGTCTATCACATGTTCAAAGTCGGCCAGCGACATTTGAAGGATAAGTTTATCACGAGTGGTGCCAGCGTTGTTGACCAGAATGGTCACAGGCCCAAGTTCCTGGTGCGCTTGCGTAAAGAGTCGGTACACATCTTCTTCCTGACTCACATCGGCTTGAATCGAAATGCAGCGCCGTCCCATTGCCTCTATACTTGCTTTTGCTTCCTCTGCCGCAGATGTGTTACTGCGATAATTAATAACGATATCGGCACCCGCTTTTGCCAGGCGTTGTGCCGTTGCCCGGCCTATGCCTTGACCACTGCCTGTTACCAGTGCTATCCTGCCTTCCAGTGGCAGCTGCTCAGTTTCCGTCATACGAATGATCTCCTCAGAGTTTCTTTCCGCCTATCCCCATCGCCATTGTCAGTCTAGTATAGCACATTCTCGTGCCGCAAAAATACGCTAAAAGTATCTCAACTTGTAGCTATTGCGCAGTTAACAGAAGGTGAGTCGTAGAGGAATAAGTCAGCCTACCTTTGCTCGTTTCCTGCCATGATGTTTTGCTTGCCGTCTGGTTTTAGCGGGTGCTTCGGTCTGTATGCTTTCGCGCACATCTGCGAGACGGTTTATATGCTCGGGGAATGGGGTGTCATCTAATAGAGATGACAATGGAGGAAGTGGTTCCGACTCTTCCTGGACAGGCTCGGTTTCCTCATCTGTAGTATCAGGCATCGGCAGCGATGTTTCGGGAACTATCGCCTGCTCAAGTTCCAGTTTGACGACTGCTAACGCTGGCATAGTCTCCTCGGACATCGTTTCAACACATGGCTCTTGTTCATCTAAAAATGCGGCGTCATCTTGAGGGGGTTTCTCAGTGTCCGGTGGAATAGGTGGGAACGCATGCGCTACGCTGTGCATGCTAGAAGTGCGAGGTAATGTAATATCAATGTCGGTGTCAAGTTGTGTTGTACTGTCATAGATAGTGCTATATACCTGTTGCGTCGTCAGGTTGCGAGCGCCATACAACTTTGCACTGGTTAAAATAGCATTGTTAAGGTCGGCGACGAGCAAGTTTGCGCCTGTTAACGTCGCTCCACGTAAGTCGGCGTTCGCTAGATTCGCGCCGGAAAGGTCGGCTTCAGAGAGGTCAGCATCCGCGAGACAGGCACCGGAGAGGTCAGCCATAAAGAAATTCGTGCGCGAGAGTTGCGCATTGCGCATATCGGCCCGTCCAAGATAGCGATGTGAAAGATCGTGACCTGCAAGATTGGCTCCCTGAAGCATGGCTGGCCGCCAATGTCTGGATGTTTGCTCCTGTGAATGTTTGCTGTTAAGCACCATAGATGTATCTTCGACACGTGGCAATCGTGCTAATTCGCGCTCCAGAAGTGCATGTTCATCAGACATCTCCTGTTGTCGTATCTGTTCGGCTATACGCTCCTGGTCTTTTCCTTCCCACTTATGCCAATCATCACGCAGCTGTTGTACTTGCGTGGTACATCTTGTTTCCACTCCGGCAATGAGTTTCTCTTGTTTTTCTTCCCAACTGCGGTGGTGGCCCTGTTGCGCGTGTTCCCACCCCTCGTGTTGGGCGAGCATATTTTTCCAATAGGAACGTTGAAACCGCAAAGCAAGTAACGCTCCCAGTAATGCTGCAAATAAACCGACAAGTGCTATAATGATTACCTGTTCGACCATCCTGCTTTTACCCCGCTTCATAGTGTCTGTGGATGAAATAGTACTCATCCATGTCTTTTGCTCTATCCAGATACATAGGTAAATGTCAAAATACCGCTCTATCTCGTACAACGTAGGCGCGTATTGCCAGTAACGAGACACCTTTCTTTGTACTGTATGGGCTGTATACGGCGTATGGACGGTGGGCAAGGAAAAGCATATAATAACAGGGGCGAACTCTCGCTAAGATATGTAACCATTGCTTCAAACCGGATGGATTGAGGCTTCCGATAATTGAATACCATGAAAAGGCGTTTTTACCATGTCACAATATAACCACCCGACTCCGCTATCGTTTTTACTGGATGAGGAGAACCGTAAACTGATTTTGACCTGGAGTGATGAACACGAAAGTGTTCATGGCTGGGAGGCGTTACGCTGGGCCTGTCCCTGTGCATGGTGCGCAGGTGAGGGCGGCCAACCAGGCATGTTGCAAAATAAACAGAGCCTCAGCCTTGAAGAGACAACGCTTGTTGATCTCCAGCCCGTCGGTCGCTATGGTCTGACCCCCATCTGGGAGGATGGACATAAAACTGGTATCTACACGTATGAGAAATTACGTGCCAGTTGTGAATGTGATGAGTGCCAACCGAACAGACTCAAAAAGCGATAGGCGTTTTGCGTAGTGAATACACCTGTCGGCGTACTTTTCGGTACTATGTTAACTTCGTTTGTAACGTCCGTTATATAGAATGTAGAAATGGATGCTTCCTTTTTTCAAAACAATTTGGGAAGCATCTCATGAACAATTGGAGGGAATCATATGGCTACAAATGGAGTTAACGGAGTTACTGTATCGCCGCGTCGTTACAGTCGCCTTCTTTCTGGTATTGCTATTCGTCTGATAATCGCCCTGGTCATTAGCTGTATTATCCTGGCCTTCTTTGTCACGGGCGTTGCTTCGCATTAATGCTCTTGAGCGTCGCTTTCTTCGGTAAAGCGAACGCCATAACGTCCGCTTAGATAATCGTACATATGATCGGCGAAGTAGTGAGGGTCAATAAAACCGCGATTTTCCGGCTTGATTTCTGACAGCTGAATCATCAAATTCGTGTCGCCATTGCGATAATGGCAATAGAGCGACCAGCGTTCGTTACGCTCTAGCAATGTAAAATCGGATGATATGGAACCGGAGCCATTGCCAGAACGTTCACTTCGTTCCTTTGCATGTTGCGCAAGATGATGGTAAGCAGCATCAAGGTTATCAACCACAAAGCCGATGTGATGCCAGCGACTGGGAAGTCCATCCGAGAGTGGTGCTTTCTCCGTGCCAAAACAAAAAATTGCTGTATTTCCTGTTGTGAGTACCGTTTGATGACGGTCATCACGTACAATCGTCATACCCAGCACCTCGCTGAAAAATGCCTTTGCATCTTCGCGATCAGTCACGGTAATTGCCAGGTGGTCGAAGCCAAAATTCGTCCACGTTTTCTGCCCTGTTGTCTCTTTAACAACACTTAACGGTTTTGCCTCAATATGAAATGTATGCGTGTTGAAGTGCGCAACACTCTCCCCGATAAACATATCAGGGAAAATCTCATCCCCACCAGGTGTGCTAATGCGGATACGATGTCCTACCAGCAACCCTTCTGGCAAGGCGTGTTCCAACGCCTCATGAAAAATTTCCTGCCCATTCACCTCTGTCTCATACGGCTGATTATTCACAACCAGCGTGAGGCCAATTTTTTGTATTTCCCCCTCCTGCGAGGTAGATTGTGAGATATGACTTGACATAATGTACCATTATCCTTTCGTAATGCGATGTCTCTCTTTTGCTATAGCACAATTTTTCAGGGGGTGCAAGAGGAATGGTGTTGTTGAGTTGCTTGAAACAAAAAAACGTGGCGTCGCGTGTAAGCATGTGACTGTTGGTTTCAATAGCAATGAAAGCTTATCAAGGAGAACGAAATGCTGAAAGATACTTTGCTGGGAGTTGTAGCGGGTGCGGCGGGAACCGTTGCGCTCAATGTGGCGACCTATATTGATATGGCCGCTCGCGGGCGTTCATCGAGTAGTGCGCCGTCTAAAATGGTTGAAATAGTGGCGAATAAAGCGGGACTTCCCCTCTCCGCTCAAGGCAAAGGCTCGCAAGATCAGACGGCGCAAAACCGCGAGAGTGGTCTGGGCGCATTATTAGGCTATGTTAATGGCCTGGGCGTGGGAGTTGCG
>DATGJV010000565.1:0-5435 GCA_035295005.1 Ktedonobacteraceae bacterium
AGCACCACCCGCACCGCCTCGCTCTTACAGTAACCCGGCAGCGTATATGCCCTTAGCCTTATCTTTTCTGATTATCGTTTTTTTGAGGAGCCTATGCTATGCACGGCTTAATATTTATGACCTGGGAGAAATATTTAGCAGAACGGTTTGGCCGTCCATTCCTCAGCACGTACCGTGCTGCTATCGGCGAGACACATACGGACTTGCCCCTTGCTAATCGCCTCTACGATGATGCCACCCTGGTGGCCGGGGTAACTGCGGCCAGTGAACTGACCGGTCTACCTGTGGACACGTTGTTGCGAGAGTATGGTCGCTATTTTATCCTGAACGGGCTAACGGGTCATCTCTGCACATATCTCCTGACACAGGTGCATAGCAGCCGTGATCTTTTACTGATGATGCGCGATGCGCATGCTCGCTTGCGCCACACGCTGGAAGGGGTGGCTCCCCCTCTTTTCACTTATGAGGCTTCCTCGCGGTCAAATGAAGTCGTGTTGATCTATGACAGCCCCCGCCACTTATGTTCGGTGCTGCGCGGGGCCATTGAAGGGGCTGCAGAACGCTATGGGGAGCAGGTGCGAGTCATCGAGCGCACCTGCATGAAGCGAGGGGCACCGGTCTGCCGCTTCCAGGCACGTTTTTTTGCTCCTTCGCTTGCACTGCCAGAACAACTCAAGACGTCAGAACAAGTAGCCCGTCAAAAGGCGCGAAAAGAATTGACAGCGCTGGTACTCTCCCTGTTGCCCGCCGTCGGCACAACAGGTGGTCTCACGTTGGCAGATATCCAGGGAATACTCCGACAGCGAGAGGATGTTCGTCCTCATCAGCTGCGGCCTGCGGTGCTGCTTGAAGCCCTCACCCAACTGCAATTTGCGGGACTGGTGATGAGTACTGCCAGCCAGCAAGGAGACGATTTTGCTCGTCGGTGCTACTGGCACGTTCAGACGTAATAACGCGGAGTGCCTCATCTTTTTGCTTTGCGATCCAAAACGGAGAGGATATATCGTTGCCCTACTCACTTCCTGAGCGGAATTCCTCAATGTAGCCAGGGGAGCAACAATGCCAGATCGATGTATGAACGAAACGCATCACGGATACGGCGATACTGCTCAAGCCGTTCCCAAAACGGCATCTGCTGGATGGAAGATCATCGAGGGTCTAGTAGTGGTGCCGACCGGCACCAGGAATAATGGGTCAGATTGCAGCCAAATCACTACAGAGAATGAGCCCTTCATCCCATGAGAGTTTAGAGGTGTGCTGATTAGCTCGTAAGCGGCGCTCTATCTAATTCGATATCTTGAAACGTCACCGGGTCTTCTTCTGGCTCGAGGTGGGTGAAGACAGTACTTTCTGGCAAAACTTCACAAATAGCACGTTCTATTTCTTCACACATGGCATGCCCTTTGAGTACCGTCCAGTTCCCTGGCACAATGACATGGAAGGAAACAAATCGGCGTCTCCCAGCCATTCTACTGCGCACGGCATGAAAAGCAATATCTTGCTTTCGATAGGCATCTAAAATTTCGTTCACTGCCTCGATGTCTTCCTGTGGGAGGGCCGTATCGAGAAGCCCCAGCCCTCGATTCGGCGGCATCTGAAAACAGCCCTACCGAACCAGTGAGAAAGTAGCCAATAAATTTTACCGACATGGTCACCAGTGCTGCGGCTATTGATAAGAACATATACAAACGTAGTGAATGCTGTTTCATTCGATCCTCGCGTATCGCAGGCCATACATAACCTCGTTTTCTGTCCCAAAAAGCCCTGTTCGCCAATAGTAACACGAAGAAGGTGTCGTGCCAGGATGCAATCTTTCGGATGAGCCATTACCCGCAGGGAAACCCGGATTCTCGAGGAACCTCGCCTCTATTCATTGCTGGCGCACCGGCACCTGGACGTACACGTTCCCGTCCTCTACTTTCGTCGCGATCTGTGGAAGTGGAGGTAGGGACCCCCATGCACCCTTAACGGCCACCCAGGTGCCATTTTCAGCAAAGATACCCACGTGGCACGGACAGTGAAACTGGCGGTTGGAACCATGCCACTGCACGATGCAGCCCATATGGGTGCAAGCAGCAGAGACAGCGAAGATCCGGTCATCGGCTTGTCTGGAGGCTATAGAGATATTTTCTCCTTTGCCACCCGTACGCAGCACATAGCCAACAATTGTGTCACTGGTGAAGCGCACAGCGTTATCACCCAGGTCGGCAAGCGATGTGACGAAGTGCCACATCGAGGGGACAATTGCCGGTACAAGGGGGGTGGCTTGATCGGCTGTGGATGGCGTTGCCGACGTAGGAGAAATGCTTTCACGTGCTTGACCAATGGCATACTCGACCCCTGCTCCAATAACGAGGGAGGCGGCAACGGTGGCTCCGCCAGCAAGTACGGAACGTCGTGAAACGGAGTGTGGCTTCTTCTGGGAGGGCTTATTACCTATCGTAGGTTTCTGTGGTCTTTTCGCCGTCTGCTGAATCTCTTGCTCGAGGCGAAGCTGCAACATATCCGTGAATGCTGGTTGTGGTGTGCGTCCTTCAGAAGAGACAGAGTGCAAGAGCAGAGCCATGAGGTAGATACGGGCCCGGTCGGGCGTCATATCTTTTGGCAGATGCACGGCGCGACCAGCCTGAAGCGCTTCCAGATAGGTGTTTAGCTCTAGATAGTCTTCGAATCGTTCCTGATTTTCTTCTGGCATCGTATAGCTTCTCCTCGTGCGTCCTATGGTACACTCCTCACGAATCCCAAATTGTTGCCATCCATGCACGTGGTACGAAATTAGCATATACTGGACTGTGTTCCGGTGATTTTGCGATCAACGCATTGAGGCCGCGCACAACTTTGAGAAAGATCTGCGATGTGAGGTCTTCGGCCACTTCCCGGTTTCCTACGTGCCGAAAGACAAAGCGGGAGATCAGACCAGAATCTTCCCGTAGACTTCCGCTCCTGCGGTATCGGATTGTGATCTGCCTTGCTGTGTTGCGGTCTCATCCGCTTATACCTGCATACCTGTTCTACTCCATTGTTGCTCACACCATCTACTACGCTGGACGGTTACGCTTTGCCCTTACTCAAAGTAAAAGTAGCGAAAGATGTCAGCGTTGAGTTGGTTGCTTACTCACCAGTGGCGATCCGATCCATCCGATGTAACATCCTCGCGTACATCCTTCATAGGAACATCTGGGAGGCAGGATCACCATTATTCCGGGTATCCCCTCCCGATATCAGGAAACGTATTCCCGCACGGATAGCGTGCGGGAGAAAGGAGGCTTCACGCATGTTCAAACGTACCGTCCCTATCACAGTAGTGCTGGTTCTTTTGCTATCGCTGCTGGCAGCTTGTGGCAGTTCTAGCACGTCCAGTTCGAGTGGTTCGAGTCGCTATGGCAGTTCCGGTGGTACAACTCCAACGACAGCCCCGGCCACTGGTGGTTCCGTTATCACAACGACAACGGCCACCGTCAAAGGTGCATCCCAGACCATTTTGACCAACGCACAGGGCATGACTTTGTACTACTTCACGCCCGACACAGCCACCAGTTCAGCTTGCACCGGCGGATGCGCAACTGCCTGGCCTCCCGTCCTGTTTCAGGGTAGCGGAACGCCCACCAGTGCCACGTCTCTCTCAGGAACGCTGAGCGCGGTGAGCGATGGCAACGGAACGCAGGTCGAGTACAACGGCCACCCGCTCTACACGTTTTCGGGCGATACTGCCGCAGGCCAGACTCATGGCGAAGGGGTTCTTGGCAAGTGGTTCGTTGCCACGCCTGATCTCAAGGCGCAGGGGACGCAGCAAACGACGCCCGCTCCCACGAGAGGCGGGTATTAGAAACGCCATGGTACTACCTCGCCAAAAACACCAGAAAGAGGGAAGCGCAAGGGCCGGGTCAGCGGCGTGGCTGGCCTGGCCCTTCGAGGTATAAGGCGCCGAGATGGTATTTCCTCGTGCCACTCGTCGCAGTTCTATTGCTGAGTTCCCGAATCCGTCAATGAAGTATGTACGTCTGTAACCTTTCTGCGTATTATCCGATAGCACGTCGGTGCTATAAGGGGAGCCCCACAGATTATGTGCAACTATTGTTCACGGAGTACATGGGCCCGTGTGCCTCTCGATGAACTTAGCCATGATCTTTTTCTGATCATGGCACACAACGCGCAACCGTCGCAGAAAGAAGAGATCATGGAACACACTGTACAATCATCGAAAGGTTTTACCAGCCGTCGTTCCTTTTTGCACAAGGGCATCGCATTGGGAGGAGCGGGAGTTCTCGGCGCAGGTCTGTTCGCCAATGGGTCACCGGCTTTCGCCAGAGAAGAAAGTGGCAATAATCCCACGCAGGGAGATATAGCCATTCTCAGATTCCTGGCAGCAGCCGAACTCCTCGAAAGCGATCTGTGGCAACAATACAACGAACTTGGGGGAATCCAGGACAAAGAAGTTCCCGGTGGGAGCGGGAATCCCATCTACACCAAAGCGATTCAAAAGCTGGATGCGGACATGGCACAGTATATTCACGACAATACCGAGGATGAGATCAGCCATTTCACGTTTATCAATGCATACCTTGAGTCAAAGGGTGCCGATCCTGTCAATCTGGATAAGTTTCGCACGCTGCCCAGTAGCAAGGCGACAGGTGCCCAACAAATTGGGCGGCTCACCAATCTCATGCAGCTCACTGTGGATACCAGCTGGTGGACCCGCTACCGCAGCCGCACACAGAACCCCGATTTTGGGGATACATTCCCTCAGGCTGTCCCAGATTTGAGCAAGGGACAATTTCCGGCGATTCCCAGAAGCGATGACGATCTTACTCCCCATAACCACATCCAGGCGATTGCTAACACGGCGGGTTTCCATTTTGCCTTTATCGAGCAGGGAGGTACCAGCCTCTACCCCGCGTTGGCTCAGAGAGTCGAGCATCCAGAAGTGTTGCGCATCTTGCTCAGTATTGGTCCTACTGAGACAGCGCACTTTCAGACCTGGCACGACAAGGCAGGCAATGCGCCTCCTCTGACTGATCCCACGAATGGGTTGATGTTCCCGGACCTCAATGCTCCTCCCTTTGGGGGGCAGAACTTCCAAACCAACCTGATCATGCCGGAACCCACCATATTCCTCAGTCGCAAATTCCCGGCCTGTTCGATCATTCGTCCAACCGAGACCAGGGGAGCTGCAATGGGGGCTCTCAAGGCCTTGACGGACGATGGGCTGTTCATCGGCCAGTCGAAGGAATTCTTCGCTGTCCTCCATGACCTGGCAGAGCAAGCCGATGCAGCCCAGCGCGGGTTGTAAGCGGCGAGCAATTCAGCCGCTGGCGCACGGACGGCTGATGTTAGTGAAGCAGACCATGCCTATATAAGCGCCTAAGCCAAATGTGCGTGAGGACCTGGCAGGGCAGATCCTTGTATCTCAGCGAAAAGTCAAGCGGGCATTGAAA
>DATGJV010000566.1:0-8665 GCA_035295005.1 Ktedonobacteraceae bacterium
TCTGTTGGATACGCGGGGAGATTGATCATATTGAAATAGACCTGGAACAGGGGGGTATGGCTCAAATTACGCTCCGGGCTGATTTCCTCAACCAGTTTATCGAAAGGGAGGTCCTGGTGGGCATAGGCTCCCAGCGATGTCTCGCGCACACGCATAAGGAGATCATGAAATGAGGGGTTTCCCGAAAGGTCTGTGCGTAATGCCAGTGAATTGACAAAGAAACCAATCAGCCCTTCGATGTCAGCACGGTTACGGTTGGCAATAGGAACGCCTATGATAAAGTCTTCCTGGCCGCTATAGCGATAGAGAAGGGTCTGGAAGATGGCAAGCAGCGTCATAAAGAGGGTGACGCCTTCTCTGCGACTCAAGTCCCGTAGACGCTGTGACAGGGACGACGCCAGTGTGAGGGTTTCCATGTTGCCGCGATACGTCTGAATAGCGGGGCGCGGACGATCAGTGGGAAGGTTGAGGATGGCAGTCTCTCGCTTTTCATCCTCTGGACGGCTCTGCCTGTGCGCTCCCGTGAGGTCAGCTCCCAGCTGCTGTCCCCAGTAGGAGAGGTGTTCTGCGAGAACTTCGCCTTGCAGCCAGTTTCTTTGCCAGACAGCATAATCGGCATACTGGATAGGCAGCGGCGGCAATAGCGGCGACTGACCTGCCAGTATTGCGCTGTAGACTACGGCCAGGTCGCGCAGAAGCACGGTAGTTGACCATCCATCGGAAACGATGTGATGGATATTTAATACGGCAACATGCTCGGTCTCGCTCAGACGAAAGAGCTTGATACGGAGGAGCGGGCCGCGTGCAAGATCAAAGGAATGCAGACTCTCTCTATCGGCCTGACGCTGTACTTCCGGCTCGCGTTCAGACAAGTCGAAGCCACTTAGATCAATCAGAGGCACCGACACCTTCGGCGAGGAAGTGACCACCTGGACGGGCTGCCCCTGCACGGTGGCGAAGGTGGTACGTAAGGACTCGTGGCGTTGCACGATGGTGCGCAAACTTCGCTCTAAAGCTGCCACATGGAGATAACCGGTAAAGCGCATGGCGGTTGATATATTATAGCTGGGGTTACCCGGTTCCAACTGATCGAGTAACCAGAGGCGCTGTTGAGCGAAAGAGAGAGGGAAAAAATTGAATTGCTTGCCCTTTTTCTTGAGTTCTCGCACAAGCAACGCTTTTTTTTCTGGAGAAAGAGACTGTAAGCGCTGAGAAAAGTCGTTCATTGATGAACCACTCCTTAAAAAAATCGGTAGACATGTCTAAACCGTCTCCTGGAAGGGACAGTTCCTGAAATATCCTTTGTACGGTCTGCAAGAAACTGGCACCCGACAGGTATCATACCACATGTATTGATAAATGTGATATGATATTCATCACATGATGATGGGAAAGCATGAGCATGGACGAACAACAATTCCATACCGCCGCCGGGCAACATATGTCCGAGAGCAAACCTGGCGATTCTACTTCGCATGATGGACAATCTCCTTACACACTTCCTGATCATCTTATTGCTCTACCCGACACAGGGTGGTCTTTCTGGCGCCGGTCGGGGCTGCGCGGAGCAGGATTCCCGGCCTCGCTGGCGCTACAACTGGCGATGCCCACCTGCGCAGAGGCAGCCAATCTCTTACTGGTACAGGAGGCCAAAGCCGAAGAGGCACGCATGAAGGCATTCGCCCTGCTTACAGACGAGGTAAAAGATGCACGGGAGGGGACACGCCTGTTGCTGATTGAGGCTCGTCGCCAGGTAAAATATGGAAAACTGCCTGTATTGGCCGGGGAATCTGGTGATCGCAAGGATCGCCACCCCATTTCCCCTCTTTCTACCGAAACCCAGGCAAGCCTTGATAGATTACAGGTGATATACTCTGGCAGAGAGCGGGCCCGCGCTGAACTGCGGGCGCAATTCGACAGGGCAACAGAGCAAACAATGCAGACGCTGGTAGAAATTGCTAAGACCGAACGCTTTCAGGAGGCGGTCACCTGGCAAAATCGTAAGGCGGTAAGAGATGGCATCCAGTCATTCTTGAACAAACCTGTCGTTGCCAACCCGTCGAGTAAACAACGCGAGAATAGCCAGTTGATTGCGAAATACGTGCAACGCTATTGCACAAAGAATGACACGATTGGCTTCTTTGGACCGCTGGGATGGGGACGCTGGGTCGAGGATGGGGCGCCGCTGACAGTACGTCCTGGACCACAATTACTGGCAAGACGAGAGGTGTACTTCGAGACATGGAGTATCACTGAACTGGGCGAAACGCTGGCGCGGAACAGGGCGTTACAGGCATGGGCAGTACCACGCCCGATGCCGTTTCTGTATCTGGATGGTACAACGTTACATATGCCCTTTGTGCGCCCACTGGAACTTCCGCCAACTCAAGCCCTGGTGCTGGCTGCGTGCGACGGTCAGAAGACAGCAAGAGAAGTCGCTGCGGCGGTGCTATGTGAAGCATGTGCAGGGCTGGCAACTGAGGCCGAGGTGTTTGCAGTGCTGGACGCTCTGTGCAACGCACGACGCATCAGTTGGAGTTTCGAAGTCTCTATGGAAGAATGGTACCCTGAACGCGCTCTGCGGAAACAACTCGAACGGATCACACCGGTGTCCTTACGCGAGGAGGCGTTAAGCAAGTTGGAGCGCCTGGAGGCGGGCCGCGTTGCCATTGCCGGGGCAGCAGGGAATGCGGAACAGCTCGATCTGGAGATGGAGCGACTGGAAGAGACGTTCACCGACCTGACAGGAAGGACAGCGACAAGACAGGCAGGCAAAACATATGTGGGCCGGACACTGGTCTATGAAGATTGCCGGAGAGATATAGAACTTACCCTGGGGCCAGAGCTGCGAGAAGCACTTGGGCATCCGCTGGCGCTGCTACTGACGAGCGCACGCTGGTACACCTTCACGGCGGCACCACTTTACCGCAACGCCTTTCGAGAAACCTGTCGAAGACTGGCGAAAAAGTCAGGATCGGCGACTGTTGACTTTGCCACTTTCTGGTCCTGGGTACAACCACTGGTACCAATTGAAGGCGGCCAGCGTCTGTGCGATACGTTGATACCGGAGTTTCAAAAACGCTGGGCAGAGGTTCTGGAGATGCCAGCGGGACAGCGGCGCGTAAGCTATACGAGCGAGGCGCTACAACCGCGGGTGCAAATGGCCTTTGCCGCGCCGCATGCTGGCTGGCGCTCCGCCTGCTACCACAGTCCAGATGTGATGATTGCTGCGAAGGATATGGAAGCAGTGCTGCGCCATGACTATGAACTGGTACTCGGCGAGTTCCATCAATGCTCGAATACATTGAATGTTGCCTCACTGGTTGCACAACATCCTGCTATCCCCGAGTTGTTGCAGGCAATAGCAACTGATCTGTCAGAACCACGAGTAGTGGCAATTCTTCCGCGAGAGAGCTTTCCGGCCAAACGCACCCATGCCGCGCTGACGTTGGAGAAAGATTGGCGCTTGCTCTATGGCGTGGGTAGCGGGGGTAATTATACCGGGCGCATGCTGCCAGTTGGTCAACTGGTGCTGGAAGAGCAGGATGGGGAGATAGTGGTACGGACGCGAGACAGGGGCCATCAATTTGATCTGCTGGAAGTCTTTCATGATATCATCGCACCCAACATCTGCGACGCCTTCAAAATACTTGCCCCCACCGCGCATACTCCCCGCGTCACGATTGACCGGCTGGTGATCTGCCGGGAAAGCTGGCGTTTCGCACCGGCTGACCTGTCGTGGGCATTCGCTACGGATGCCCTGGAGCGTTTTCTGGGGCTACGTCGCTGGATGCAACGTCAGGAGCTACCGCGCTTTTTCTTTGTGCGCACTCCAAACGAGATAAAGCCGTACTATGTTGATGCGGATAGTCCAATCTACGTGGAAATTTTCGCGAAGGCGGTGCGCCAATCTGCGGCAAGCAAGTCAAAGGACGAAACGATTACTATTACGGAAATGTTGCCGGATATCGAGCATCTCTGGCTGCCAGGTGCTGACGGTGAGCGATATACAGGCGAACTACGTATTGTCGCTGTGGATCTCTTGCAATCACCACACACGAACGAAAGGGACCTGGAACGAGGCAATAGGGCGATAAATTGAGCTTGCGGAGGAACGAACATTGCACACGCAATTATCCCATCTACCGGGCGAATGGAACGAGACCACGACGGTGTATCCACGAGACAAATGCATAAACGAGTTGTTTGAAGCTGAGGCAGAGTCCAGGCCAGATGCTGTAGCTATAGTCTTTGAAGACCAACACCTGTGCTACAGGGAACTGAACGCACGCGCCAATGCGTTAGCCCATATCTTACGGCAATCAGGTGTGGGGCCGGAGGTGGTGGTTGGCGTCTATCTGGAGCGTTCGCTTGATTTGATCGTGGGCCTGCTTGCTATCCTCAAAGCGGGCGGTGTGTACCTGCCTCTGGATGTCGCTTACCCGGAGCAGCGATTAGCCTTTATGATGCAGGATTCTGAGGCTTCGGTGCTACTGACGCAGGAGCGGCTGCAGACGCGAGTGGTAGGGTTACCCGTACACGTACTATGTCTTGATCAATGGTGGGGTAGCCTGGATCATCAATATTGGAACGTAGCGAATCCTGTGAGCCAGACCAACGCAAAAAATCTGGCCTACGTGATATACACGTCTGGCTCGACGGGTACACCTAAAGGTGTCAGTGTGACGCATCGCAATGTTGTGCGCCTGGTCAAGAACACAACCTATGCCAGCTTCAACGCCAGAGAGGTCTTCCTGCAACTGGCACCTGTCGCCTTCGACGCATCCACCTTCGAAATATGGGGAAGCCTGCTCAATGGTGGGCGGCTGGTACTCTTTCCCGCTTTCACCCCGACATTACACGAGCTGGCCCAGGCTCTGGAACGCTATCAGATCACAACGCTCTGGCTCACAGCGGGTTTGTTTCATCAAATGGTGGAAGACCAGATCGAGAGTCTGCGTCATGTCCGTCAATTGTTAGCTGGTGGAGATGTGTTATCCGTTGCTCATGTGCAACAGGTGCTGGCTCATGACAGCGGCCAGACACTGATCAATGGCTATGGCCCGACGGAAGGCACAACCTTCACCTGTTGCTACGCCATACATGCAGGACAACAACAGAGTTTTGAGACCAGCGTGCCAATCGGCGGACCAATTGCCAATACGCAGGTTTATGTACTGGATGCAGATGGGCAACCGGTACCCCCCGGCGTGAGCGGCGAGTTGTATATCGGGGGCGACGGCGTGGCTCGCGGCTATCTACGCCGCCCAGACCTGACCGCCGAGAAATTTGTGCCGCATGCCTTTAGTGACATGCCGGGAGCGCGGCTCTATTACACAGGCGATGTAGTTCGTTACCGCAATGATGGTACTCTTGAGTTTTTAGGACGCGCTGATCAGCAGGTAAAGTTGCGCGGCTTCCGCATTGAGCCAGGCGAAATCGAGGCTGCTTTGAGGAATCATGCTGCTGTGCAGGATGCTGTTGTCATTGTACACGAAGATGCTCCCGGTGACAAACGGCTTGTCGGGTATATCGTGCCGCATAAAGGGATCTCACCAGAAAGCAATGGGAGCGCGGATGGGGCAACATTGTTGATGGAAGAGCAGGTGGAACACTGGCAACAGATTTTCGATGAAACCTATGGTGAAGCTATTACCTCTCCCCCGGAGAGGGTGGTAGAGCAAGACCCGGCGCTCAATATTGTGGGCTGGAATAGCAGCTACACTGGCTTACCTATCCCCGCGGAGGAGATGCGTGAGTGGGTAGACCGTTCTGTTGAACGTATCCTGCGCCTGCGTCCACAGAGAGTGCTGGAAATTGGTTGCGGCACAGGTCTACTGCTCTTGCGCATTGCACCTACCTGTTCCGAGTATACCGGCACTGATTTTTCGCAAGCCGGGCTTGACTTTATCGAGCAGCAGATGCGCAATGCGACGCAGGAATACACTCATGTCAGGCTACTGCATCGTATGGCAGATGATTTCACCGGTATGCAGGATGGGATGTACGATACGGTGATCATCAACTCGGTGATTCAATATTTTCCCGATGTCTCATATTTACTGCGCGTGCTGGAAGGCGCTCTGCGTGTGGTCAGACCAGGCGGCAGGTTATTCGTGGGAGATGTGCGCAGTCTGCCCTTGCTGGAGGCTTTTCATACTTCTGTTGAGTTATACCAGGCAGTGGACTCGTTGCCGACTGAGCGGTTGCTGCACCGGATACAACAGCAGATGGCAGAAGAAGGTGAACTGGTGGTAGCTCCGGCTCTCTTTTACGCGCTGCAACAACATTTTCCACAGATCAGCCGTGTAGACATTCACCTCAAGCGAGGTCATGCCCACAATGAAGTAACCTGTTTTCGCTATGACGCCGAACTCTTCATCGAAGATGTTGAACAGGGAAGAAGAGAGGCGCAAACGGTACGCCTGGACTGGCAAAAAGCGGGATTGAGCCTGGAAAGTGTGCGCCAGCTGCTTGAGGTACGGCCAGGGGTTTTGCATATTACGGGTGTACCAAATGCTCGCTTAACGGTAGAAATGCTGGCACGGGAACTGCTGATGAGTGAGGATAGGCGACCTGAGACTGTGGGCGAGCTACGCGCAGCTTTGCAGAAGGACGCGAACAATCTGGCAATGGAGCCGGAGGAGTGGTGGGAGCGTTATGCCGATTTGCCTTATGCTGTATCGCTGCTGTGGTCAGAGAGTAGAAAGGATGGAAGTTACGATGTGGTGTTTCGGCGAGATAACCTGACCGATGAAGCGACAGTCAGCGAGAGCTACATAGCAGATGAAGTAGCGACGATCAATCAGCCTGGGGGGCTATTTGCGGTGCCTGTCAGTCTGACAGACGTAGAGCAGTTGTCGTGGGAAGCGTATACAACCCGGCCGCTCTACAACCAGCAAGTAAAGCGGCTGGTTTCGACGCTACGCAATCACCTGAAAAGGCTGCTGCCTGAATATATGGTACCGTCAACCATGTTGCTGCTGGAGACATTGCCCCTGACGACGGCTGGAAAGGTAGACCGCCGCGCTTTACCTGCCCCGCAGTGGAGCGATTTTGAACGGGATGGGATTTTTGAGGCACCACAAACGCTGCTTGAAGAGCAGATAGTTTCAATCTGGCGCGAGGTATTGCACCTGGAACGAGTCGGTGTACACGATAATTTCTTCAGGCTCGGCGGCCACTCGCTGCTGGCCGCCAGGCTTGTATCGCGCATGCAAAAGGTGTTTCAGGTGGAGGTTTCCCTGCGTACATTATTCGACGACCCCACTATCGCCGCTCTGGCTCGCTACCTGCAACAGGCGGACCGTCCACCACTTCCTCCCATTATCGTTGCGCCACGTGAAGAATACATGCCAACCTCCTTTGCCCAGGAGCGGCTCTGGTTCCTTGATCAACTGGAAATGGGGAGCCCCTTTTACAATGTCCTCTCGGCTGTGAGGTTGAGACGACAATTGAAGGTGGCTCTTTTGCAGGAAAGCCTCAACGAGATGTTGCGGCGACATGAGATGCTGCGTACTTCCTTTATAGAGAAAGATGGCAGACCGGTACAGGTTATTGCTGAACGCATCACACTTGCCCTGTCTCTGATTGATCTCAGTAATGTCGCGGAGCATGTACAGAATACAGAGATACAGCGTTGCGTAACGCAGGATGCACAAACCCCTTTCACGTTGAGTCGGGGGCCGCTCATTCGTGCCACGCTGTTGCGTTTGGGCAGCATGGAGCATGTGCTGGTAGTGAATCAGCACCACATTACGACGGATGGGTGGTCACAGACGATTTTCTTGCGTGAGCTAACACGACTCTATGATGCATTTGCCGCAGGTCTGTCTGCGCCGTTGTCGCCGCTACCCGTGCAATATGCCGATTACGCGCTCTGGCATCGCCAGTGGTTGCAGGGTGAGATACTTGAACAGCAACTGGCTTACTGGCGCAAGCAGTTAGCCGCAGCGCCATCTCTGCTGGAATTACCCGGCGACTACTTGCGACCGACGATACAAAGTTACCAGGGAGCGCGGTATTCCTTCGAGCTTTCACCCAGGCTCAGCTATTCGTTAGAGGCATTGAGCCAGCAAGAAGGCGTGACGTTGTATATATTGTTGTTATCGGCTTTCGCGACGCTGCTATGGCGCTATACAGGACAGGATGATGTGGTTGTGGGGACGCCCGTGGCAGGGCGCACGATAGCCGAAGTGGAAAGCCTGATTGGCTTTTTTGTTAATATAGTAGTAATGCGCAGCGACCTGTCGGGTAATCCTTCGTTTCGGACTTTGCTCAGGCGAGTGCAGAAAATGGCGCTGGGAGCTTTCGCACATCAGGATATACCTTTCGAGCGGGTGGTGCAGGAACTACAGCCACAACGCAGTTTGAGCCACCATCCACTGGTACAGGTGATTTTTGCCCTGGAGAATGTGCTGATTGACAATCTGGAATTGTCCCAGCTAGGATTGGAACTGCTTGACCTGGATACGGGGATGACGAAGTTCGATCTGGCAACACTGGTCTGGAAGAATGGGGACAGACTGGTGGGAGCTTTCGAGTACAACACCGATCTCTTCGCGGCAACAACGGTTGAGCGGATGGTCGGACACTGGCAACGGCTGCTGGAGTCAATCGTGGCCGCTCCTGAGCAGCGCCTCTCACAATTATCCTTGCTCAGTGA
>DATGJV010000567.1:0-9111 GCA_035295005.1 Ktedonobacteraceae bacterium
TATCTGCGCACTTTGCTCACCGGGAACCTGTACCGCCAGCGTGATGAGAAAAAGGCCAGCCACTGCGCTGAACAGGTGAATAGTCGCCAACAAATCGAAACGTCGCAAACCTCGCAATGTCACCCCGACAACGCCACTCAGCAGCAATGGCAGCGCACCCAGACCAGCCAGCAGAACAACGAGTAGAGGAGCGTTAGCACCAAACCACCAGAACAGAGGCACTGCCAACAATAGATAGATGCAGCAGTAGGCCAGCATACTGCGTGCTTGACGACGCCAGACAAAACGGAAAATGCCCGCCGCCATACGCGGCTCCTGGCGCTGCTGAATCCCGGCAATATGACGGCTGGTCGCATTAGACATGCCAACGCCAATTACAGGAACGGAGACCGTCGCCAACCAGAGAACGCATGTATAGATGCCAAAAGCGCCCGGACCCAGCGTGCGAGCGACCAGTATTGAGGAAGCAATACCAGGCAAGGTTGAGCAAGCGGCGGCGCTTAAACGAATAAAACCCGGTCTTGTGACGCTTTGTTTGCCAGATTCGGCTCGTGCGTAGTGCAACAACATATCCCCTCCACCTCTTCCACATCACCCACAATATCTGCATCGTCCGCAACACCTGGATTATTCGCATTACCCATATTACCCGCATCACCCGCGTATTCCCACATTTCCCAGGTATCGCTGGTCATGCCTTCAACCGTAGCAGTGAACGAACACCTCGAAGATGAGCGCAGGAAAACACTTCTATCGGGAATCATTGTCAGTTCGGGCGTTAAGGCCGCACTCCACTTCATACACCACAATATTTCATCCACTTCTTTCCTCCCATCACGTGTATTTGAAAACAGTATGACACAGTATGGTAAGGTTTGCGGTACTGGAACGGTTGTAAGTTGGTAAACATCTCCCGTTTTGACGTTAAGGATTGAATTTTCACAATACGCCCATTTTCTTAACCATCGGGGCATTGTTTTAACCCGATCACAACCACATTCGCAGGGTAATCAAGTGAGAAAACTGTATACTATACAAGAGCAAACATATGATGCAGAACACGTTTGTATATATCAATATTCCTGACAATGGTTGTGAAGTTGGAGAGGTAGTGGAAGTGGAGGAGATAGAGGGGACGTGAAAGAGTTTTCAGGGAATAGAGAACATACGGGGAAGACACAGCATATATATGAGGAGCAGCTATCACTTATACAGTTAGAAGCAACGGAACAGTCAAGCACGGCGTTGCAACGTGCGCTACCACGTATTCAGCGCACGATTCGCGGCACCGACATCGTGTTCTTTCAGGGGAAAACGTGCGCGGTCGTATTACCTGCCACGCCAATTGCAGGCGCTCAGGTAGTAGCGCGTCGGCTTTCGGCGCTCCTGGTGGACGTTGAATACACGACGCACCTTGTATATGGCGCGGCTGCGCAAACGGCATTATCGCGGCTGCGCCTTCTGCGAGCGGTCGAGGTACCGGTAGAGGTTGCTTCAGCAGGAAATAGGATACCAGGCATTATCTCTTCCCCAATACGGGATGATACACGCTCATCCATAGATGGCGGTTCAACGTCGCTGCCGCACCTGGCGTATCTTGCTCATTATCCCTCGTTGCGGCTCTTTCACCTTTTTCCTTATGCTCTGGCGTGCCAATACCAGTGTGTACCAGTCGGAGCAGAGCGCGGGGTGCTAACCGTAGCAACCTGCCAGCGTCTGGAAGCACAGGTGATTGCGCATATGCAAGCAGAAACACGGCGCACAATTTTCCAGGTCTATTGCGAAATGAGCATTATTGAAGATGTCTTGCGTTACTGGGCACATATGTTACCTGTAGGGACCGATTTATCGCGTCCGCCCGTCGGTGCGTACATAAACGGACGCGAATGGCATTTAGACGGAAACAATAATTAGACCAGGATGACGGACGCGATAATGCAAATTACAAAATTAATTGGGGAAAAGACTCGACACTGCTGCGCTCGTCTCGTTGGGCGTGCTAAAGTAGGCCCCTACAGAAAGGCTGCACGGGTATGGTAAGGGTTGTGGTGATTGGAATTGATGGGTTGGATGCCGACCTTTTGCGAGTCTATGGACCGTCGCTACCGAATTTGCGGCTTCTCATGCTGGAGTCGCCCTATCTTGAACTGCAATCTTGCTTCCCACCTGACCATGCTCCATCATGGGCCAGCATCTATACCGGGCGCAATCCCGCTCAGCATGGTATACTCTCTATCTCCTCTATCCCTTCTATCTTTTCTATACAAAGTAATCCAGAGCAAGCAGGTTCCTCCACATCATGTATCCCGGAAGGGGAGACATTCTGGGAGAGAGCCAGCCAGGCGGGTAAACGAGTCTGTATCGTGAATCCCCTGTTTCCGTATTTTGCATCTACCCTGAATGGCGTCATGCATGCCTTTCCTTCGTGGGATAGTCAGGAAGTTGGAGCAGGCAAAAAACGCTCCTTTGCCCGGTTCTGCCAGTCACTACATACGATTACTGAACAACAGACGGCTATCGGACTGGAACTGCTACAGCGCGAACCGTGGGATGTCTTTTTCATCCAATTTCCCGCGCTTGATGCTGTACAACACCTGTTCTGGCGCTATAGCGATCCCGGCGACCCGGCGTATCCTGGGAAAAATGAGCATAGCGGACGTATCCGCGACTGTTATGCACTCTTCGACCGGGTTATCGGACGCTTTCGCGCCGCAATGGGGGATGATTGTGTCTTGCTCATTGTAAGCGGCTATGGGCATGGCAGGGGACACCTTCACTACCTCAACCTCAATGAATGGCTACGAGCCGAGGGACTGCTGGTCACACAACCCAGGCATGCCCGACTAACGCGGTTATTTTATGCACACGCTCTTAACGCTCGTGCCAGGCAACGTTCGCTAGCGTTGCTTACACTGCAACATGCACACCCAACCTATCTATCCGGCTCTTTCGCGGACGAATATATCATCTCACAACAGTATATTGCCAGGCATATTGATCAGCAAGCAACGCTGGCGCAGGTCGCAATGATGCCACATTCACCAACTTTTGGCGGTATTTCGCTGAATCAGGCTGCTATCCAGGCACGCAGAAGCACGGGCAATTATGAGCAAGTGCGTAATTCGATAGTACAGCGACTGCTACACATGCGACTTCACGGACGTCCGGTTGTCCACCGGGCAAAAGTACGCGAGGAAATGTACTCTGGCGAGTATATTGACCGTTTCCCTGATATCCTTTTTGAATTGCGCAACGAATATGGCGTTAGTGCTGCGGTGCATGTGCCGTTGACAACGAATAATCTGCTTCACAGCATCGTATCCGGTGCCCACCAGATGCAAGGCGTCTTATTGCTGGGGAATCTGCCCACCGGGATACACATATGCGAAACTGGCAACGAGCCGACGGTAATGGATGTGGCACCAACTATCATCTCCTTGCTCGGCATACCCGTTACTGATGCCAACAAGAATGGTCAGCATAATGGATGGCCTCTGGTGAAACTGACGAATACCGTCGCACTATTGCGCGGCCCGTTGTAGCACACGATCACGTCCATGTTCTCGCTCCAGGTCGAGGAAGTAGTGGAGGCCCTCGCCGTAGAGGTCGGTGCGGCGAGTGAGGCGAGCGGCTTCACGTTGTTGACCCAATGCAAGGAGAATACGGTAGGAGGCCCATTCGGCAAAACCCTCGACAATTTTGAGCGGTTGTGTTGATGGAGCATAGAATGATTGCCAGGCATGTGCCAGTTCGTGCGCGGCCACGGCCTTGAACAGTGTACGCGGCAAAACCTGCTCGATATAAATGGCTCGATCTTCACCATTCCGTTGGAAAAAGCCCAATAAATGTTGAGGATCCGGCCCAATTGGTGCCTCAGCATTGCCATTCATGAGGCTTTGCGCATTCAATGCTGCTAATTTCGCCCGTTCGACAATGTGCAGTTCCGGCAACAGCGGAATGTCCAGTTTGAGTTCGCCCTTGAGCAAAGCGCGAGTTTCCCTGTACAACCGTTCCGCCTCGGCTGCGGTTGTAACGGCTGTGCTGTAACAGGAAGCGCAACGGTAGGTGTTCCCGCCCTGTTCACGGATGGTTTTCCCTTTGTCATTGAGAGGCACACGGCAGATATCGCAGCGAGGACGGGTTGTCATGCAGGTCTGACAATAGGGAGCAGACGAATCGCCAACGATGGCGTATTCTTTGAGAATGGGTATGCCACAGCACGCGCAAACAGGCAATTTTTGACGACAGGCAGGGCAAATTTGTACGCCGCGCACGGATGTCAGTTGCTGTGAGGGAATGTTACAGAGGCCACAATGCGGAACAGTTGCGTTGCAGGAAGAACACACAACGAGGCCCGTATCATAGGTTAAAAATGTACCGGACAGACGCTGCCCGCACATGTGGCAGAACGCTGGCAATTTTGCAGCCCTGGATGACATAGCGGATTATCCCTGTTTCAGCAGAAATTTTTTCATACCTATATGATATACGTTCCAACCTGTGGAAATGTTAGGTGAGCAGTTTATCCGTAGGTTCCGCTGGATTTAGCGGCTTATCGGCGAGATTTTCGTCTATTGATTGCTCGACTACTTCTTTTTGCTGCTGGAACTGGTCGGGGTGCGTCTCTTTCCACTCAGTCCAGATAGCGACAATCAGTGCCTGGATTATGCCAGCGACCGGAGAGGCGAGCAAAGCACCAATAATACCGAAAAGTTCGGCTCCAGCAATCAAGGCGGCAAGAGAGACTATCGGGTGCAAGCCAACTGCTTTCCCGACAATGCGCGGACCTAAGATATCACCTTCAATAATATGCACAATCACGAAGTAGCCAAGCACGAGTACCGCTATCAACCACCCCTGTGTCAAGGCAATCAAAACGCAAATTGCGCCGGAAGTGAGCGTTCCCAGCACAGGAATAAACTCCAGCACAAAGGCCAGTACACCGAGCAACACCGCATAGGGAACGTGGAATAAAGCCATGCCAACACCGACGACAATGCCGATAAATGTTGACATAATTAATTGTCCCCGAATATAGCCACCAACAACACGTTCAAGCATATGTAGCAGAAACCGCACCCGTCCCTGTTGCTGCGTCGGCATATTGGTACGCAACCAGCGTGATATGCGTTGCCCATCCACCAGTAAATAAATGCTGATAATGGCGACAACGATAATGTCCAGCACGGTATTCAAAACGCCCGCGAGCAATGGCACAACGCTACCCGCGAGACCTTCGATTTGCCCCACAATTTGCGTGCGAGCGCTTGCAATTTGCGATTGCGAGATACCAAAGCGGCCTAGAAACGCCTCTAGCGGCGTAGACTGACCATGTGGACCGGGAGTTGTCAATACCTGGAGATTGGCCGCGAGCGAACCAATCTGGGAGGCGGCTGTACTAATTATCATGTAAATGAGAAAACTGATACCGCTCAATATGACCAGATAGACAATGAGAATCGCCAGGAATCGCGGCATGAAGCGTGCCAAAAATTTCACCACAGGGGCCAGTGCAAAGGCCAGCAAGCCGGCAATAATCAAGATAATCACAGTGTGCGTGACATAGCCCAGCGCCATGAGTACAATAATGCCGACAGCAACCCAGGCAAGGATAGCCAGCGGGATATCACGCCGTCGTTGCCACCGTGCGTTTATTATCTCTTCCTTGCGCCTTCTAAAATCGGGTGATTGTAAAGCCATAACGTCGTATCCTTATATTGTGCGGTAGCTCAAACGTAACTCGGGCTTAGAAATCTGAATGTTTTTGTTTACACTATAACACACGTAAGGACTAGCTGCATTGATGACACCTGAGCATTGGTGAAACAGGTCATACTACAATTTCCGCGTCATAAGGCACAAAAAAGGAGAGGCCGTCTGCCTCTCCGTGGCTGGGGTACAGGGATTCGAACCCCGATCGGCCGATCCAGAGTCGGCAGTCCTACCGTTGAACGATACCCCATCAGAACAAGACCGATGTTTGTCTGTGTGTCGTATGATACCCCAACTTTTGCGAGTTGTCAAGCGCCGCTTCCTGTGTTCTAGCTATGCTAATCCGCTACATCCGCGAACCTTCCGGCATCCGTTGCGCTGTTGGTGATTACTTCGCGGCGTTTGAAGCCAAACCAGTAGATAGCACCGACAACGAAGAGGACGACAAGCGAGAACTCAAAGATGGGTGTACCACCCAGGACGGGAACATTGGCCCACGCGGAAAAGGCCGCGCCCATGGTGGGATTGGTGTAGACATTCCGTAAGCCGCCAAACCAGAGGAAGTTGATAATCATCACTCCACCATAGATCAGCCCCAGGATGTTGATTGGTACCCCCCAACGTCCAAGACTGAAAGGCGCATGTTCGTGCGGCCAGCCTTTGAAACGGGCCTGCAACGAGGCAATGTTGTTCATGAAGTAGGACAGGTAAATCATTCCAGTCGCGCCTGTCACTAGCACACCAATCGCGGTGCTATACAGGAACGGTAGCGCAGCAAGAACAGCGACAGCAATACCGGCCCACATCGGCGTGCGAAACGTAGAGTTTACATGGCCCCACACTCTGCCAAAGGGCAAACGACCATCGCGCCCCATCGAGAACATCAGGCGAATGGTCGCGGACTGGATAGCAAGCGTACAGACAAAAATGGCAATCATCACTACGAAGAGATAGACATTGCCCCAGAATGTGCCAAGCGCATCCTGGATAATTGTTGGCAACGCTTGCAAAAAATTTGCTCCCTGCGCAATGCCCTCAATCTTTGGATAGTTCTGGATTGAAAGCAGGGTGCCACCCAGGAATAATAAACCCGCAATGAACGAAAGCCCGATAGACCAGAGAACGCCACGAGGAGCGTTTTTCTGCGGGTTGTGCGTCTCTTCGCCAAGCGTGCCGGCGGTGTCGAAGCCATAAATGACGAACAATGACATAAACAGGGCCGCCAAAAATGCGCCGCCATACGTATTGCCAAAGCCCGGCGTCCACGGCTGCGCGGCGCTCTGCAATGAGGTATGAGTGCCGGTGAAGAGAAAACTGATCGGCTGGTGGTTGTTGAACAGCAGCAGGATCAGCGCAAAGCCGATCATCCCGATAATCTCCGCCGCCACACCAATGTTGTTAATAATGGAAACCAGCCGTACTCCCGCAACATTGATGAGCGTACAGACGATGATCGCGAGCAGGGCGATGAAAACAGCATTTGGCATTCCCAGGATAGTACCGGGGATATTCGGGAAAATGGCAAGCAGAGGAACGGGAATAGTAAACGCGACCGATGTGATGGTCAGCACGCCAGCGAAGAAGTAAATCCAGCCGGTAAACCAGCCCAGCGTTGGACTGGAGAGTCGCTTGCTCCATTGATAGATAGAACCCGCGATGGGGAAGTGCGAGGCGAGTTCCGCAAAATTCAATGCCACGATGAACTGCCCGATTGCGACAATAGGCCACGTCCAGAAGAACGCGGGACCACCGGCGGCGAGGCCCAGATAGAACAGGGAAAATGTGCCGGTGGAGACTGAAATGTAGGAGAAGGCGACTGCGAAATTGGAGAGGAAACCCAGTCTACGCTGTAGTTCCTGCTTGTAACCAAATTTCTGCAATAATGCCTCGTCCCGTTGCTCCTGAGAAAGGTCGGATTGCGCCATAGATAACGCCTCCTTGTGATAAAAGAGTACCAACGATCAGAAACATGAGAACGGTTTGACCTGTCCCCCATAAAGATGAAAGCAGGATGAGTCTGCGAAAAATGAGGGTAGTCAAACGAGTGTAGATTACGATATTCGCACATTTTTACGGCTTTTCTTGCATTTTCGCAATAATCCGCCTGTTGGTATCCGAAATCTACAACTGTTATTTACATAGTAGAGATTCTTCTGCATAATTGCCATGTGCAAAGTATACACATTCTTATAGAGGTTATGGTGAAGGTAAGGGAGTGAGCATGTTTTTTGCCAATGTTGCTCTTTTGAGCATACAATAACAATGGGCTACGGGCAATCCGGCCCTTCACATGTACATACGTCAAATTTGAAAGGATATTTGTATGCGTAGCAAAATTACCGTTGTTGGAGCAGGTTTTGTTGGCAGCACGCTGGTGCAGAGGCTGGCGGAACGCGACTATGCTGATATTGTGATGTACGATATTGTGCCAAATATGCCCCAGGGTAAGGCACTTGACATGCTCGAGGCCGGGCCGGTTCTCGGTTATGACTCGCAGATAACTGGCACCAACGATTACACGGACACGGAGAACTCGGATCTTGTGGTTGTCACCTCCGGTTTCCCCCGCAAACCCGGCATGACTCGTGACGATCTGCTCAAGAAAAACCAGGAGATCGTTTCGCAGGTGACGGAGCAGGTGGTGAAATATTCGCCCAACTGCATCATGATTATGGTTTCCAATCCACTGGATGCGATGGCGCAACTGGCGTTGCATATCAGCAAATTCCCACGCAACCGTGTGGTAGGTATGGCGGGTGTACTCGATACCGCCCGTTTCCGCACCTTCATCGCCCAGGAAGTCGGTGCCTCGGTGCGCGACGTGCAGGCATACGTGCTGGGCGGACATGGCGATTCGATGGTGCCGCTCGCTCGCATGTGTACCGTGGCGGGCGTGCCGATTTCACAGCTTATTCCGGCTGAACGCATCGAGCAAATTGTGCAGCGCACACGCGATGGCGGCGCGGAAATTGTCAAGTTGCTGGGTACAGGCAGCGCCTATTTCGCCCCTTCGGCCTCGGTACTACAAATGGTAGACTCCATTCTGCTGGATAAGAAGATGATTATGCCGTGCTGTGTCTACCTGCAAGGTGAGTATGGCATCCACGATCTGTTCGTCGGCGTACCGGCGAAACTGGGCGCACAGGGCGTCGAGCAGGTCATCGAAATTGAACTGGACGCGAACGAACGCGCCCTGCTACAAAAGTCGGCGGATGCCGTCAAAGAACTTGTTGAGGTGATGGGAATCTAAAATAATCTCAGCAATGCAATACGCAGCCTTCGGCTGCGTATTGCATTGCTGAGATTATTTTAGACGTTCTGGGTGAGAGTACACATTCATGGTGCGGTTACGCAGGAAACCGATGAGCGTGATGCCACTGCGCTCGGCCAGTTCGACCG